>CAMYJG010000002.1:118178-186466 GCA_947258695.1 uncultured Ectothiorhodospiraceae bacterium
TCCGCACTCGATGATTCTGCTGTAGTACCAACAATTGAACCGACGACAACGCGTAAGGATTCAGGCTGGATTTTCTTTAACTCACCTGATGAGGCTTCTGTAGATCGTCGTAGTCCTTCGTCTAACATCAGTGCTGCTAATACGTGGGCAGAAGTGGCCTGTGGATGACCATACTCAACTGAAGCTAACATCCAGGCATTTTTTGCCAAGTCAACAATGGTAGGTGAAAGAGCGGGAGCCCTGGTATTTCCTGTTTTGATGATATCAAGTTCTCTATTTAAATCCTGTGTCAATTTTCCATAGTCAACTTCATACTTGTCTAATAGTGCTAAAAGATCGCTATCCGGGATTTCAAGTAGTTTAAGTATCCAGTGTTCTATTTCAACGTTGTAATGTGTTCGTGATAAACATAAACCGGCTGCCCCTTCGAGAGCATTGCGAGTTGGCTCGTTTAATTTACCTACGAGTGATTTTAAATCGATAGTTATCATGAATAATCCCTTATAATCTTATATTAATTTATACGACTGGCTGAAACTTTAATATCTAGCGTTTCATCATTGTTAAATGTTGAGCTTGAACGTGTGGAAAGCCACGTATTCCAGCCAATAATAGGTTTTTCTTTACTGCTTAGGTGTATCTTATTCGGTATGTCAGAGCGCTTAACTTTAATAATAAAGTCATAGCTGTATTCCATACCCGCATATATCTGGACGATTTCGTTTAATGCTTTCAACGCTTTTGTGCCAGGTGAAAATATCTGTAATTGCTCTTTGTTTAACGGACCAAGGACAATATTAATCTTGCCTTGTGCAAACCAGCCTTTTTTACCTAGCATCACTGAACGTCCCAGGCAGTTATTTTGCCCGGATGGATTTTCTCTTCCAGGCAAACGTGTTCTTACATCTTCAATTAATTCTTGCCATTGACCAACGAACTCGTTGATCTCGACAGGAATTTTAAAGTAGCTTTGTAATATTTGTTTTAAGCCAGATGTGGTTTTAACTTGTTGTGATAATAACCCACTATAGTAGAAAAGTGATTCATCGCGAACATAAAGTCGATCGTTGAGACCTTTTGTGCCTAAACCAAGCAAAGAAAGAATGACCTGTGAATGATCATCCCGGACTTTCGTTTTGGGTGGATTAAGCTTTTTTCGTTCATACTCAATCGGTAACTTATACTTACTTGACGCCTGGTAAAAAAGCGAGATTATTCTGTGGTTAAATAAATTAAGGAAATGAGAGAGTGATTCATCTTTTAATTTATGACGCTTTAAGAGCATCTCTGTGTAATGGTATGGTAAAACCCCCTGGGCGCCCGTTAATCCCATAAAGTTAACAGATAAATCCCACTTGCTTTTGTTATCGTCAGATATTTTTTTAGATATTTTTGAAATTTCAGAAGACGAAAAGTTTAGAGCATGATTTGTATTAAAACGGATAGCTTCTGTTGTTGGCGGTATAAATAACCCAACAGGCTGTTTGTTAAAGGCGTATTTGTGGTTTTCCTTTTTCTCTGTTGCAGATGAATTATTTTCAAGCGCGGCAGAACGTTCCAGCAAGCGAACTGCTTGCAAGAAAGGGAATTCATAAGGGGCTTCTGCTAATTTATTTATTACAGAAGTATTTTTTCGCCGGCTCGCGGTGGGCATTTTTTAAGATAACCTTCTTTACTTTTTTGTTTAACTAATACACGGGTAAATGAGTTTATTGAACAGTAAAGTCCAAAAAAATGTTCAAGTACTGATGCGAATAAATATGCACTACTTCCTGTTAACTGGGTATCATCCAGTTCAATCTCAATTTCAATACCTCTGCACATGGTGGCATGACCATCTATGGTTAAGGGTGAACTGATCGGTCTGGCCTTAACCTGTGTGATTGACTCGATTAAGGCACGGGTTACGGATGATTCTTTAAAGTCATACAGTCTCAAAATTTCTTTCAGTGCCTGTGTTGCATCATCTCTTCCTGTTAATGACAGGTGATTTAAATTTAAATGCGAAATTAAACGCCAGCGCGCATGGTTGCGCAGAGGCGCCCTTACTGTTTGTGTAGGTTGAGTTAAGCAACGAATTTTCTCGCAAGGTGGCGCACTATCAACGCACTGAAGTTTTGGTTGATCTGACGAGAAAGGCAATTTCGCTGGTAAATCACGGTTACTACAGGTTGTTTGAATTACCAGTGTTCGATCTTCCGGGATATTGGGGTTGAATTCCAGGTCAACCAGATTTAAGAAAACATCTGTCCCATCATCACGTTCATAGTTGCTCATTTTCGAATCACGACGATTTGCAAACCAGAATGAATGCTTTTCTGTGTCCTGGTGTTCATGATTGAGACCATAAAATGGATGATAATTAATTTCTTCACCGCTGGAAGTTGATGCTGTCACGTTGTCGACAGAATAGACCTCATATCCTGTAGGTCGTCTTGCATCAGGAACAACCTGGTATTCGAGTTGCGTGTGATCCAATTTAATGGGATCTGCGCGGTGATTAAATAAGTTAACAACAGGGCAGGCACCTAATACAAACGTATCTTTATTGATATTATGCTCAAGCTCAATATCTGATGAGTCCAGGTAAATATACAGATCAAGATTATTTTCTGCATTTTCAGGAAGTCTTTGTTTTATACCCTTGAGATCGATAAACATAAACTTCTCTGGAAATACGAAATACTCAGTTAACAAGCGATAGCCAATAAAGGATGAGTCAGGATAAGGTAATATTCCTTCTTCGTTATTAAATCCAACCGGCTTAATGCAGTCTTTACCCATAAAGATGGGTTTGTTATCTGTTTCTGATAAGCTGGCTACGACATTTTTACAGTTGTTAAATAATAGCTGGTATAAAGGATTAATATGTTGTGGTTGACCTTTTAAGTAAAATCGTATTTTGTCAAAATCAAGATCTGCAAACGTTATTTCTTCATTAAAGGTTTCAAGTGAAATTTTTAGTACGCCGCCGGCGCCTTTCACATCGGCTGAGCCGGGTGTACTGAAGGGAATCCCCATCAGTGAAGCGGAGGTAACTTTAATAGGGAGCATTTCTGTGTCATAGACGGTTGAAAAACGAACTGTTTCTCCCTGGAACTGTTCAGTTTCTAACAAGGTATCTTTTTCGAGCTTGTACGGACTTTCTAGTTGTTCTTCATCGGCTTTAAAATTGACAATCGACATCGATGGAAGAGGGCGCTGATAATGTGGAAATAAAACATTTAGTAGCGCGTCAGACAGTTCCGGAAAATCGTCATCTATCTTATGTTGTATACGTGCATTTAAATAGGCGAAGCTTTCGATTAAACGTGAAACGTGCGGGTCATCAATGGTATCGGTGTTTATACCAAGGCGACCGGCAATTTTAGGATGCTCTTCAGCAAACTCAGCACCAAGCTGGCGGATAAACGCCAGCTCTTTTTCATAATAGGGTAGTAATTCATCAGCCATTTTATGCGTCTTCTATACTTATACTTCGTGTAACTGGTTCGAGAACGGAATCAAAAATAACAACTTCAGGTGATGGATCGGCATATAATGTTGCATCAATTCTGAATCTTAGGGTCCGATCAGTGTTGTCATTATTATCAAGATAGGAAACGTTAACATCTTTAAATCGAGGTTCGAATTCCCTTAATATTTTTTCCATTCGTGATGTAAAATCTTTTCGTTTTTCTAAATCTGTTATGTTAATAGTAGCCAGATCTGGTAAACCATAATTTAATAATGAATTTTCAAGCTGTACGTATTCTTCAGCAGGTTCCATTATTCTGAAGCGGGCATTCATCAGGCTTTCAAGATCGCGCCTTACACTTCTGCGTAATTGTTTTAACTTTTGATGTTGTCCGGGATCTACTTCATTTTGATTATCTGGCTCATCATCAAATAGGCGATCGAGAATAGAAGGCCGAAGTTTTTTCTTTTTATCAACGCGTGCCATCTTAATTTCCTGATTGAGCTAATTCTGTCACCAGCTCAAGTTCTGATACCATCTGGTCTAGCTGGTAATGGGGTTTAAGGTGAATGACACAGAGGTAACTACCCGGTTTCGCTGGGTGTTCTTTAACCTGAACTGCCGCTTCTTTTAACGGATAACGTGCTTGTTCTTCCCATTCCAAATCATCCCGTCCAGTTGTATATTTGAACAGCCAGTCGCGTAAATAATCCTCACAATCATTTGCGGTAACAAATGAACCCACTTTATCGCGAATAATTACTTTTATGTAATGAGCAATCCGTGAACCACAAAGTACGTGTTGTAACATCCCTGACAGTTTGGCGTTGATGTTTGCTTCTTTAGAGTCATGTACTTTAGGCGCTTGCACGGACTGGTTATTATAAAAGGCAGCAAACGGTGTATCGTAACATTGGCATAATGGTATTAAGCCAAGATCGCTTATTTCTCGTTCTCTAGTATCTGTAATTAATACATCGGTAACAGGTTTGTGAGCTATGTTTTCCGCATCTGTTTCAAAACAATCCACAGGAAGGTTTGTCAGTAAACCGCCAGCAATCTGGTCCCTTGGAACCCCTCTTATATGACCAAACCAGCCAACATTGGCATATTCTCGAATAAGAATGGCTGCCATGCCATAACTTGCGTTTCCCCACAGGTAATTTTCATGACCATCAGTAGAGGATTTCTCATAAAAATAAATACCTTTATAAGAACCAGGCTTAGTGCGATAGGGCAGGCGCATCAATATACGTGGAACAGTTAAGCCCAAGAATCGTGAGTCGATCTTTTCTCTTAGAGAATTCCACTTGATATATTCTGCTTGTGAGAAAACCATGCGTAAATTCATGGGAGTACTTAATGCAGAAAAATTATCTAAACCAAATAACTCATACGATGCACCTGCAATAAACGGAGCAAATGCCGCCGCTGCAACCTGGGATAGGCCATCGAGTGTTGCGATGTCGTCATGTGGGTGTCTTTTTGATACCCGGTGACTGATTTCATAATCGCCTATTAATACACCGTAAGGTTCACCACCCGGTGTACCATATTCTTCACTGTAAATTTTTTGAAATAGCTGGCTTTGATCAAATTCAAGTGAACGTGCCATGTCTTTTGCGACATCACTCCAGCTGACATTAAGAACCTTGATCTTTATGTTAACAGCGCCTTCTGCCTGAACAGCTAAATACCACAGGCCACGCCAGGATGATTCAAGTTTTTGAAATTTTTCATGATGAATTATTGCATTTAACTGATCATTAATTAATTCATCGATTGCGGCAATGCTTCTGTTAATTGCGTGAGTAATACTATTACAGGTTTTGAGTTGTGATGTAACCTCATGTTCCTGTAACCAAAATACAAGAGCTTGTATATAATCTTCTTCGTTAAGAAATTCGTCGAGGTTTGTGATGTAAGAAGCTGTTTCCAGAACTTCATCGAAATTGACAGTCGAAGTGGCTTTGTTTAACTCGAATGGTAATGTTTGACTGCTTGAGACTGACACAAAAAATCCATTTTAAATAAATGGGGATCTGGATAGATCCCCATATAATTTAATTATCCTGCTTTAGGAATATTCGCTACGAGGCGAAGTGAAGCAGTTAATTCTTCCATTTGTAACCATGGACGCATATAAGCAATTGCACTATATACGCCTGGCTGGCCGGGTACTTCTTTAACTTCAACAGAAGCATCAGCTAATGGGAAGCGAGCTTTCATTTCTGCGCTTGCACCTGGGCTACCGTTAACGTAGTTAGCAATCCAACGGTTTAACCATTCTTCAGCATCAGATGCTTCCATGAATGAACCGATTTTATCGCGTGCCATCACTTTTAAGAAATGTGCAATACGTGATGTTGCCATGATGTACGGTAAACGTGATGAAATTTCAGCATTTGAAGTTGCATCTGGATCGTCAAATTTCTTAGGTTTTTGTGTTGTTTGTGCACCGAAGAATACAGCGTGATCTGTATTTTTGTAATGACACAAAGGTAAGAAACCAAGTTTACTGAGTTCAGCTTCACGACGGTCTGTAATGCCTATTTCAGTCGGGCATTTTTGATCAATATCACCGTCATCACTAACGAATGTATGACTTGGTAAGCCTTCAACTTTACCACCACCTTCAGCACCACGGATACTGGTACACCAGCCATATTCAGCAAATGATTTTGTCAGTGTGGTACCCATAGAGTAGGCTGCATTCATCCAGCAATAATCATCATGATCACTTTCAAGCTGACGACCATCTGAATCAATATTTGCTTCTTCAAAATTAAATGCTTCAATAGGTTTTGTCGCAGAACCATATGGCAGACGAGCCAATGTACGTGGCATGGTTAATGTAACAAAGCGAGCATCTTCGCTGTCACGGAAACTACGCCATTTAATGTATTCAGCTGAATCAAAGATTTTTTCTAAATCGCGCGGTTTAGATAATTCAGTGAAGCTATCAAAACCAAACATTTCTGGTGATGCTGCCGAGATAAATGGAGCGAAACCTGCTGCAGCGACATTCGACATGTTAGTTAATAAATCAAGATCATCTGGGTAGCCAGAGAATTCATAATCACCAATAAGAGCAGCATAAGGTTCACCACCGGCAATACCAAATTCACTTTCGTAAATTTTCTTGAAAGTTTGGCTTTGGTCAAACTCAACCGCTTTTTCAAGGTCTTTAGCCAGTTCTTTCTTGCTTAAATTCATCATGCGAATCTTTAATTGCGAGCTCGTTTCAGAGTTCATAATTAAATGATTCAGTCCGCGCCATGAGCCTTCCAGTTTTTGCAGTTTTTCATGCTGCATAATGGCAGAAAGCTGTTTTGACATCACTTTATCAATAGCCGCGATTGCTGAGTTAATTGTAACTGTTAAGTTTTTATCCCACTTAACAGCACCACCCATCGCTTCTTTTGTTAATGTTTTTAATAACTCTTCAGTTTCATCGCGTGAAGTTTGTTTTGTCGCACCAATTGCTTGTTCTAAAAAACTGACTTCCGCCGCTTCTGCTTCTTGTACTTGAGCTTCTTCTTTCTTAGCCATTATTTGTCACCTTTATCATCATCAGCACCTTCCAGGCCAAGTTCACTGGAAAGTGAAGCAATAGCATCAGTGTTACTGAGTACTTCTTCAAGAATGGTTTCTAAATCATCTGAGCGATCTGCTTTAGTCAGCAAATCACGTAATTTATTACGCGTGTCGAGTAATTTTTTTAATGGCTCAACTTTGTCAACAATTTTATGTGGTTCAAAGTCTTCCATGCTTTTAAATGCCAGGTCGACAGAAATCTCACTACCATCATCTTCAAGTGTGTTTTCAACTTTCATTGATAGTTCGGGAGCAATATTACTCATCACTTCATTAAAGTTGTCACGGTCAATTTGTGAGAACTTGCGATCTTTAAGTGGTTTTTTGTTATCTACATTATCACCTGAGTAGTCACCCATAACGCCCATTACAAAAGGGATTTCCTTTTCCGCAACTGCGCCATTGGTTTCAACGTCATATGTAATATGTACACGTGGTTTACGTACACGTTTTAGTTTGTCGTGAATGCTATCAGCCATAATCCTTTACCTCATGTTATGTTGGTGGCTATTAATCTTCATCTGTTTTAATACCTGTTAATGAACCGTAATAGTTCAGTGATGAAGAATCAGGGATAAGTTCGCGCATTAATTCACTCAAAGACATATCACCCCATTTAACTGCTTTGTCCAGGGCGTATGAGATAGGAGAGTGAGGTTCAGTTTTGCGAAAGAAGTCAGATATTTCATTTAGACGACGAAATGCATCATCGCGTGTTTGAATCGGGCCTGCGGTACCTTTTGCTCCAGCTTGTGGAGCGGCAGCTGTGCCGTCAGTATTAAATTCTTCTTCGTTTGAAGATTCATCGGGCAGCTTATATTTTGCCACGTGATTAATAACACCTAAAGTTGATTCAAGTGCATTAATAATATTACTGGTAGGAGGGGCGTCCATGTTGCCGCAGTGCTCATCCAGCATACGGCTTATCTCACGGTAGTCTTCAAGACAACCCGCGACATCATTTTTTAAATTTAGGTAAAACTCTTCGCTAGAGCCGGCAACCACATTTTCAATGTCTTCCAGGTTAAAACCAATTTTACTGGCTTTTTCAGCACGGTCTTCTTCATCGTTAATTTTTTGAATATCCAGTGCCTGTGTGTATTGCCAGTAGTTAAACGGTCCAGGTTGAACATCTTCAGTAATATGAGCATTGCGAATGGGGGCTATCAGCACGCCTTCAGCACCTTCACCGTTTAAGCCAGTTAATGAGGAAACGCGTGTTTCGATGCCGTCTTCATCTGGCAAAGGATAAAGATTATCCCAGTATTTTTCGATCATTTGGCGGATAATAGAAAAGCCGGCTTTTAAACCCGGAAAACCATAGCGGCGGATTAAGGCTTCGGTATACCAGCTCGCAATTTCGAGATCTTTGGCATTGTTCTTCAGGATTTCAGGTGCTAGCTCTAATATTTTGCGCCAATTTTCGTCGGCTTCTGAGCTGCCCCCATCAAACATGCTATTTCGTTCTGCAGCTCGTGCAGAATTTCGTGCATCTTTAATTGAATAGTAGGCTGACGATGGTGATGCATCTTCGCGGATATCGCTGCCAACCGGGTTATCTTCCGAGACAGGCTCAAGTAAACTGCTAATATCTATAATTGCTTCTGAAGACATTCTCTACATCCTTGTTATTTGGTATATCTGCAATCAGATCCATACCAATAAAAACTTACTTCCTAGTAAACAGTGTTTGTGGGAACACTGAATGGTGTTATTTATAAGATATTGCAGGGCGCTTGTCAAAGCCAGTTTGTGAAATACTTCCGAAATGACACAAATATTTTGGTTTTATTATACCTTCTATATACATTTTACGATAATTAATTCGTGCATTGCCTCCAACATATGTTATAAAAATGCCAACTGAAGCACATATAAATCATGTAAGTATTATCAAAAGTGACTTGGAACATATGGCATGTCATTGTATTATGTGCAACAAATACAAGAACGCTGGATTGGCTAAAATGTTTAGTTCGTTTTAAATAGCCAGTTTTCAATAAGGATATTCGGTAGTAAAGATTCAGATACTCTCTGAATTAAGTGACCGAGCTGTTTATCAGGATGATATTTGTATGTCGATAGTCATATCAATCGTAAAGCTACCCGAAGGCGCGGTAGATACAAAAGCTACTCATACTTTCGCTACCGAAGGCGGAACAATCGGGCGAAGCTCTGATAACACATGGGTACTTGAAGATCCTGAACGTTTTATTTCTTCACAGCATAGTCAAATTAGTTATGAAAATGGTCAGTACTACATTACTGATCTAAGTACTAACGGTACTTTTTCTAATGGTGCATCGGAGCCCATTGGGAAAGGGAATACAATTCAACTTAATGATGGTGACAAATTCGCATTAGGTGACTATGAATTCCAGGCAAGTGTATGGCAACCTAACAAACAATCGGCATCGCCAAACCAGGGCCCGTTTGCTGAGGCAGCTCCGGCTCCACCAATAGAAAATCAAGCAGTAGCCGCTCAGCCTGTTGATAACATGGCTGAACAGGATTATTTTGCCTCTGCCAACTCATCAAGTGTTGATAATTTTGCCAGCTCAGTCTCGGGGCATGTGCCAGGTTCTGATTCTTTATTTAGCCCGGAGCCAATGGAAACCGATCCATTAGCCGTGTTAGATAACGCACGCCAGGTACCGGGCTTTAATAATTCATTCGAGAGTAATTCTTTTGAGAGTAATTCATTTCCTGATACAAGCATGTCTGATCAGGCTGATCCCTTGCAACAATCGGTTAGTTGGCCATCATCGACATTAGAAACCGGCGCTATACCAGAAGATTGGGACCTTAATGATACACCAGCTGCAGCGGTATCGAACAAAGCGAATTTTATGACAAATGAAATTCCTGCAGATGCGCCTGTCATAACAAAATCAGAAGATGAAAAGAAAATTGATTTAGAAAAAGCCAATGAAAAGATTCTGGCTGAGATCGCTGTCTTGAAGAAGCAGGCTCAAAAACAGGCATTACAACAACAAATAGAGAAAAATACCCAGGCTCAGCAAACCCCGAAGGCTGAGCCACAACAGCAACAGGTCGGACGTACTTCAACTAATCAGGAACAATCATTAATTGCTGCTTTAGGTCTCTCTTCAAATAATTTATCAGATGAAAAAGTCATTGAAATTAACCAGGTTGTTGGGGAACTGGTACGTGAAACAATAACTGGCATGATGCAGGTGTTAAGTTCACGTAGCACAATTAAAAATGAATTCCGTATGAATGTAACAACCATTCAGCCAGTTGAAAATAATCCTTTAAAATTTTCTGCAAACGTTGATGATGCGATTGAGAATATGTTTATTAAAGATGGTAATGCCTATAAAAAACCAGTTGAAGCCATTAAAGAAGGTTTTGAAGGCATAGCGGAGCACCAGGTCGCGATTCTGGCTGGAATTCGCACTGCATTTAAAGGTGTTATTAACAGGTTCGATCCAGATACTTTAGAAAAACGGTTTGAACAATTCAATAAGCCTGGAATTATTCCTGGTATGACTAAGGGAAAAAATTGGGAGTCCTATAAGCATTACTATCAGGAGCTTGTAGATGATATGGATAATTCATTTCAACATTTGTTTGGTTATGAGTTTGTTCAGGCATATGAAGAGCAGTTACAAAAACTCGCGATTGCTCGCAAAACACAAAATTAAAAAATACAGTTAGGGAACAACAATGAAAACTCCACTATTTTTAAAAGTTATACTGTTAGCTATTGCGTCTCTTTCATTGTCTGCATGTTCAACGATTAACACCTCAATTGGTGGTTTTTTTAATATGGACACTGACCTTGAAATTAAATTTAAAGTCGATGCAGATGTAAATCCGGATGACGATAGAAAACCATCACCTCTGTTTGTCAGAATGTACCAGTTGAAGTCTACAAAAATGTTTAATAAAGCCAACTTTATTGACCTTTATGAAAAAGATAAAGAAGTACTGGGTGCCGATATGCTTTCAAAACAAGTATTAAGACGGATTAAACCAGGTGAAAGCAGGGATGAAAATTTTGTTTTAAATAAAAAAACTCGTTACATAGGTTTGTATGCAGAATTTTTACAATACAAAAAATCCGCTTATAAATTAATTATTCCTGTCGTACCGACAAATGTTATTGGTACAACTGAAGAAGTGTTGGTTGCAGGTAACCGATTAGTTCATTTGAATGGTGAAAATCAAAATTCGCAAAATTCATCTGCTGATATGAGTGCGGCAGGTGAAAAAGCAAGCAAGCTGAAAGGTTTGCTTAAATAATTATTTAAGGGATACAGGCAAAATATTATGTCTTTAAACAGTAAAGTTGTTTGGTCAGAAGGGATGTTTCTTAATCCGCAGCATTTTCAACAACAAGAACGTTATTTCGAACGTTATGTTGAAGGTAAATGCTCAGCATATGGAGCTTACGGTTGGGGTTTGCAGGAATTTGAAGTTGACCAGGAGCTTCTCAAGCTAGGGAAAATATCCATTTTAAGTGCGAAAGGTGTTTTTCCAGATGGGACACCGTTTAGTTTCCCAAACATTGATGACGCACCGGCTGTTTTTGAAGTACCTGAGAATACGCACAACTGTATTGTTTACCTTGCAGTACCGGTCAAACGTGCAGGTGCAGTCGATGTTTTATCAGAGCAAGATGCACAAGGATTAGCACGATACTACTCAAGTGAACAAGATATCCGTGATGTGACAATCGACGGCGGGGACAATGTTTCGATAAATGTTGGTAAGTTGCGTTTTAGATTGTTATTAAAAACTGATGATTTGAGTGGTTATGCATGTATCGGTATCTTGCGCATTGCCGAGTCGCGTGAAGACAAAAATGTGTTACTAGACGATCAATATATACCAACGTGCCTGGATTGTAATGCATCTCCGAAACTTGCTGGATTTATCTCAGAACTTTCTGGTTTGTTACATCACCGTGGTGAATCTATTGCGGGACGCATGGGTGATACAAACCGGGGCGGAACAGCTGAAATTGCAGATTACATGATGTTGCAATTAGTTAACCGTCTTGAGCCAATGGCTAATCATTTATCACAAGTACAGGGATTACATCCGGAACAATTATTTTCTGAGTCAGTACAAATGATTGGCGAGTTATCTACCTTTGTTGCTAAAAATAAAAGACCGCCTGTTTTTCCTCAATATTTACATGACAGCTTGCAGGAAACCTTTGTCCCTGTCATGAGTTCGTTAAGACAGTGCCTGAGCATGGTCTATGAACAAACTGCAACTTCACTTGCTCTGGTTGAAAAAAATTATGGTATTCGTGTTGCACAAATTCCGGATCGTTCTTTTATTTCCAATGCATTGTTTGTTTTAGCAGTGAAAGCCGATGTGCCTGAAAATACGTTACGCACACATTTGCCTGCACAAATTAAAGTTGGCCCGGTTGAGCGAATTCGTCAACTAGTCAATGCAGCAATGCCAGGTATTCCATTAAAGGCCTTACCGGTTGCACCACGTCAGATTCCATATCACTCGGGTTATACCTACTTTGAACTGGAACAACAAAGTGAATTCTGGAAAGAATTACAGAACTCAGGTGGTTTTGCCTTTCATGTAGGTGGCGATTTTCCAGGGCTAGAGCTTGAGCTTTGGGCTATTCGACAATAATTAAATTTAGGTTACGGCTATGTCTACAGATAATTCTGATAAAACTGTTTTTCGGCAACCTGCGGGAGCAGCTGATCGTACTGTGATGCGTCCTCGCCCAGGCGGCAGAGGTAATGCACCTCAGCAGGCACCGGCTCAGCAACAAGTGCCTAACCAACAAGGGCAGCAAGCCTATACTCCTCCACCAACTCAACAGGCGTCCTCTGCTGCATTTGAGACACAAGCTGCTTATTTCAGAACAGGCAACGGATTAAATCCCCTGGTTAATGCTGCCTCAACTTTAATAGCGGTATTTGAGAAAACACATAAGTCTATGAGTCATCCAAATGTTGGTGGTCTTCATCAACGTTTAGTTAACGAGATAAAAGCATTTGAAACCAAAGCTAAAGAAAAAGGCATTAAACCTGAAATCGTACTATCAGCACGTTACATCTTGTGCACCGTATTAGATGAAGCAGTATTAAACACGCCATGGGGTGCAGAAAGTGCATGGACTCAACGTACTTTACTTAGCATGTTTCATAATGAAACGGCAGGTGGAGAAAAGTTTTTCCTTATTCTTGATCGCATGCGTGATATGCCTGCTGAAAATTTATACATCCTGGAAATGATATATATCTTTTTAAGTTTAGGTTATGAAGGTAAATACCGTGTAATACATCGTGGCAAAGAAGCACTGGAACAAATTAGAGATGAGTTGTTCAGAATTATCAGAAATCATCGCGGTGAATATGAACGATCTTTATCACCTAGTTGGCATGGTTTAGGCCGAATAAAAAATTCCCTGGCTGAATATATTCCTATGTGGGTTGTTGCCAGCGTGGTAGGTGGCGTCCTGTTATTGAGTTACTCAGGCTTTCGTTACTGGTTATACCAGTCATCAGCTCCGGTTGCACAGCAGTTAACAAATATTGCTATTGATAAAGTTGATAAGACAAACAGGCGTTTTAGCCCGGGTAAGAAAATTTAATTGAGTTTTTATTATGTCTAAAGTTATTGAATTCTTTAAAAACAGGGTAGTGATATCAATCATTGGCTTGATTGCTCTTTCATTATTAATCTGGTTTGCTGGGCCAACGATTAAGTTTGGTGAAAGTAATACCGCACCACTAGGTAGCGATGTTGCACGTCTTGTATTAATCATGATCATACTTGTTGCATGGGGGTTAAATAACCTTCGTGTGCAAATGCAGGATAAAAAACATAATGAAGATTTGGTAGTAGATTTACAGGAAAACCAGTCTAATAATGCAACTTCTGAGCAAACCCAGGAAGAAATGCATTTGATGAATGATCGATTTACCCAGGCATTAGCAACATTAAAGAAACTAAAATTTAAAGGCCGCGGCAGTAAAAAAGCGTTATATGAATTACCCTGGTACATCATTATTGGACCACCCGGTTCTGGAAAAACAACAGCTCTGATTAATTCAACCCTGGATTTTCCTTTAGCCGAGCAATTTGGTAAAGGAGCACTGCAAGGCGTGGGCGGTACACGTAATTGTGATTGGTGGTTTACCAATGAAGCAGTACTTATAGATACAGCAGGTCGATATACCACTCAGGATAGTCATAAAGTTGTCGATAGTTCGGCGTGGGAAGGTTTTTTAAGCTTATTGAAACGTAATAGACGCAGACGCCCAATCAATGGTGCCATTGTTGCTATTAGCTTGCTGGATTTATTATCACAAACGGATGAAGAACGCATTATGCATGCGAAAACCATCCGTTCACGCATCGATGAATTAATGGATAAGCTGGAGATTCGTTTTCCTATTTATTTAATGTTTACCAAAACCGATCTTGTTTCTGGTTTTTCCGAGTTTTTTGAAGACCTTGGTAAAGAAGATAGGGAACAGGTTTGGGGAATTAGTTTACCTAACGCGCCTAAAGTTTCTCAAAGCCCGGACTTTGATTACCTCGACGGTGAATATAATAAACTTTTTGAAAGAATCTATGAACGCGTATTGTGGCGTATGCACCAGGAACGAGATGTAGCACGTCGTGGCGCGATACAAGGCTTCCCGCAACAAATGGAAAACCTTAAAGGCATTATAGATAGCTTCATTAAACAAACATTTGTTAAAAACCGTTATCAATTCCAGCCTTATCTACGTGGTATGTATTTCACCAGTGGTACGCAAGATGGAACGCCGATAGACAGAATGATGACATCAGTATCATCGAATTTTGGCTTTGCCCGTGAATCTGTGCAGCAAACCAACCAACAAGGTAAGAGTTTCTTTATTGGACAGCTTTTCCGAAATATTATTTTTCCAGAGTCAGAACTAGTAGGTTCTAACCGCAAATATGAAACATTTATTCGCTGGCTACAACGTGCGAGCTATGCTGGTTTTGCAGGCATTGCGATTATTATGTTCGTGGTATGGGCAGGCAGTTTTACTCGTAATGAAATGTTTATGCACGAAGTGCAAACCTATATTGCAGAATATAAAGCTGAGAAGAAGCGACAAAATAATTGGTCATCTGACATACGTACAGTCTTACCATCATTAAATGCATTAGCAAAAGCGAGTATTGTATATAACCAGGAAGAGCACCCGTGGTTATCTGGTTTAGGTTTGTATGATGGAAATGTTGATGCAGCAGCAGATAAAGCATACGAAGCCCAGTTGAAGAAGATATTTTTACCGAAATTATTGAATTATTTAGAGACATACCTGCAGAAAGGACATCGTGGCGGCGATCTTTATAATACGTTTAGAACTTACCTTATGTTTCAAAAAGTTGAACATATGGACAGGGACTTAATTACAGACTGGTTTACAACAAATTGGCAAGCTCAATACCATGGCCAGGCAACAAAACGTAAAGAACTAGAAAAACATTTACATGCCTTGTTAAACCTTGATATGGAACCTGTGACATTAAAACCCAGGTTAGTGAAAGCGACACGTTCGCTTCTTTTGCGTGTGCCTGTTTCAAAACGCATATACAGCAGAATAAAGACAAATCCAAAGTACATTCAAAAGGTCAATTTGCTTAATGAATTTGGTGAAACGGTTCGCCGAAGTTATGTGAATAATGCAAGAGTGAATAATAATTTATCGACACCATTAATGTTTACTCTTGAAGGTTATGAAAATATTGATTTATCACCTGAATCAGACGTGATATCTAATATTGTAAATGAGCGCTGGGTTTTATCTGATGATAAAACAGCAAAAGTCGACTTTATAAAAGATGATCTGGATGAAATAAGTAAAAAGGTAAAGGACCATTATTTATCTGATTACAAACAGCACTGGGCCAAGGTATATAAAACATTAGAAGTTGATTCGTTCAAAAGTTTAAAGAATGCTAACGACGTGTTATCAAACTTTACCGATCCGGTGTACTCGCCACTTATTTCTATTTTGCAGGTTGGCGCAACAAACACGCAACTATCCAGTCAACTTTTTGCTAACCTGGCAGATGATCATAAAGAAGGCGCGACAGGAAAATTAACTGGCTTTGCTGCTTCAAAAGCCAAGTGGACTAAAGTTGATAAAGAGTTCCGTAGCGTAAATGTCCTTATGCGTGAGTCAGGTAAACAACCTGCACCTATAAACGGGATTATTACAAAAGTTCAGCAGCTTTATGAATTTGTCAACGAAATATCGATATCACCTGATCCAGCGAAAATGTCGTTTGATATTGCTAAGGCACGTTATCAAAGTGGAGCGGGTAATGCGATTACTTCACTTTATGCTTACGCCAAGAACACACCACAACCGGTCAAGCGTTGGTTAACTAAACTATCCAGTGAAACATGGAAGGTAGTATTACAGTCCGCACATCAACATGTGAATTCTGAATGGCGCACGCAAATTTATGAACCCTATATGCGTGGCTTAGCGGGTCGTTATCCTTTGAAACGTTCTTCACGTGACGAACTGGCATTGTTTGACTTTACGGAATTCTTTAAACCTGAAGGAACAATGGATAAGTTTTATACGGCATATATGAAACCATTTATTAATACCCGCGGTGGTGCATGGTCTAGCCGGGTTATTGATAAATATAGTCTGGGCTTATCTAAACGAACACTTAGACAGGTGCAAAGAGCACAATCTATAAAAAATATTTTCTTTAGAACAAACCCGGCGATGCCAAGTTTATCATTCCAGTTAAAGCCACATAAAATGGATAAAACCGATGCACGTTTTACGCTCGAGATTGGTAATAAGAGTATCGCTTACAGTCATGGTCCGAAATTTTGGAAAACATTACAGTGGGCGGGTGATGATGAGCATAACCGGGTAAGAATAATATTTGAAGATTTAGATGAACGTGAACATTCTAAAGATTATGACGGTCCATGGGCATGGTTTAGATTACAGGATCATTCTGTACTAAAGAAAACCAGGAAATCGAATGTTTACTTAGTGACATATAATATCAACAAAACTAATGATAGCTCGTTGAGCTCGAAGAAATATGCGCATGCAGTAACTTATAAGATTAAAGCGAAAAGTGTTAATAATCCATTTAGTAAAAATCTATTAGGTACATTCAGAGTTCCTGAGAGAATTTAGTTATATGAATATGCAAGCTGACACAATTGGATTATTTGGTAAATTACCTGCGCATGGTGATTTTGTACAAAGAAATCTGTCTGCCGGATTTATAAATGCATGGGATGAATGGCTTCAGCATTTTATTTCCGGTACTCAGGAACAACTAGGCGAAGCATGGTTAGATATTTATTTAACCAGTCCTTTATGGCGCTTTGTATTTTCATCGGGGATTATTGATGAAAATAACTGGACTGGAGTTATGATCCCAAGTGTTGATCGTGTTGGTCGTTATTATCCTTTTTCAATTGTAAAACAATTACCACAAGATATTAACCCTTGCGAATTCATTCAGTTACAGACTGCCTGGTACAAAGAAATTGAGAATCTTGCATTAGCTGCGCTTGACGGTGAAATTTTAATTGATGATTTATTGCTGGAATTAGAAACCAGAACAGTTGAACATCAGAGTGACTATACTCGTTCAGGTTTTAATATCGATAGCGATGGTTTTCAGTTTGATATGGAATTTGAAGAACAATCCATATCTACAGTTTATCCATTGCTGCTTGATTCTGTTATGACTAAATCATTTCAAAGTTACAGTGTTTGGCAAACATCAGGTTCAGATTGTATTCGCCCATGTTTATTTAGCACCCAGGGATTACCAAGTGTGCAAAAAATGCCAGCAATGCTTAATGGAGATTGGCAGGGATGCGCCTGGCAACAACCTTATCTGATGAATCAATTACAAAGTTTCCGGGAAGACGTATGAGTGATACAACAATAAGACGTCCGATAAAGTGGAATTCATCAGCTGATACCAATGTGGGTATGGTAAGAGAAGTGAATGAAGATTCAATTATGTCAAATCCGGAAGCAGGGCTTTGGGCTGTAGCAGATGGTATGGGAGGTTATGAGGCCGGAGATGTTGCCAGTAATATGATTGTTTCATCTCTCGCAGAAATCTCAAAACATGAACACCTGGCTACGTTTATCGATAATATTGAAGATAAAATTATCGATGCGAATCAACGTATTCTCGAGTACTCAAATATTATGCATGACGGTCGTATGCTAGGTAGCACGATCGTTAGCTTGTTAATTAAAGGCCAGGTAGGTGTTTGTTTATGGGCTGGCGATTCAAGACTTTATTTGTTGCGCAATAATCAACTACAACAACTCTCACGCGATCATAGTCATGTTCAGGAGCTTTTAGACCAGGGCGCAATAACTGAAGAAGAAGCGCTTAGTCACCCTGATGCAAATGTTATTACGCGTGCCGTTGGTACAAGTAATGAATTATATATCGATGTAAACGCTTTTAATGTTCAGTTAGGTGATACTTTTTTGTTGTGTAGTGATGGTTTATACAATGCGGTTGATGAATTTGAAATAGAAGAACAAATGCGAAGTCATGATACTGATAATGCGGTAAAACAACTCATTGTGAAAGCGCTTGAAAATGGAGCGCCTGATAATGTTTCGATTGTGATGGTGAAAAGTGTTTCTGAAAATAACCGCAGCCAGTTAAATGCACTCAACCCGGTAACAAGTCATTAATTTGTTTTAGCGAGCTACTTAAACTATGAACGATAAAGATAAAAGTAATCCAGCTAATCCATCAGCAAATAATGATGATAAAACAGTATTTCGCGGTATTGATGCGACTCGTGTTAAACAAAAAAAGCCAGAACAAAAAAATTCAGCTGATAATAAGCAGGATGCTACACAAATTAAATCTCGGACACAAAATACTGCACCGGATTCTACTAGGCAGGATGCAACCCAGTTTAGACCTCGCACACAAACTCCTAAGCCAGATGCAACCCGTGTTGCACCAGCCAGGAGTCCTGCCCAGGTAACGCCTGCTGCAACTCCCGCATCAACAACTACTACTGATACCCATCAACAAGGTGCGGTAGCACAACACCAGGTTCTAAAGGATCGTTTTTTATTAGAGAAAGTACTCGGCGTTGGGGGAATGGGAGTTGTTTATAAAGCAAGAGACCGTTTGAAGGTAGAAGCGCAGGATAGAGACCCTTACGTCGCAATCAAAGTATTGAGTGAAGAGTTTAAGACTCATCCAGAAGCCTTTATCTCTTTACAGCGAGAGTCAAGAAAATCACAGCGTATTGCACATCCCAATACTGTGAAAGTGTATGATTTTGATCGCGATGGCGATACTGTATTCATGACGATGGAATACATGGATGGTAAACCGTTAGATCAATTGATTCGACAGTATAAAGCGACGGGCTTACCTCATGATGACGCCTGGGAAATTATCGATGGTATGTGTTCAGCATTAATTCATGCTCATGCAGAAAATATCGTTCACTCAGATTTTAAGCCCGGTAATGTCTTTATTACAGGGAATAGCATGGCGAAAATATTTGATTTTGGTATCGCCAGGGCTGTAGCAAATGTTGACAGCCTTGAACCCAAGTCAGGTGACAGAACTGTATTTGATGCCGGCAATTTAGGTGCTTTAACCCCGGCTTATGCCAGTTATGAAATGTTGCAGGGTGAAACACCGGATGTTCGTGATGATATTTATGCCCTGGGTTGCGTTATTTACGAGATTCTCACTGGAGAACATCCGTATAACAAGGTACCTGCTGATGAAGCCTATAATCGCGGCCTAAAAGTTAAAAAAATACAGGGTATAAAAAATCGCCAGTGGAAGGCAATAGAAAAATCACTGGCATTAAAACGTGAAGACAGATCGCCGTCGGTAGAACAGTTTTATAAAGATTTAACCTATACCTATAAGCCTGGCGCGAAAAGTGTTGCCGCGTTATTTTTATTTTTGGCTGTAAGTGTTACTGCCTATGTACAGACAATAGGAATACAAGGGCCTTCTTTTTCAGAATCTGATATCAGAAATGAGCTGGAATATAAAATACGCCTGGACTTGTTTCAGTCTGAAATAGCAAAGCTTATTGAAAACCCAACTTTCTCGATTGATTGGGAAGAAAATATCTGGACTGAATATAGCGGTATTTCTACGTTATTAAATAATTCGGATGATGAATGGCTTGCTAAAACAAAGAATACTATATATGGACTCTATATAAATCAGGTACATACCTTTATTAAAGATAAACGTTTTGCCAGGGTGCAAATAGTTATTAACAACGGCTATCGATATGCTAATGATCGTGCAGAGTTGGATAACGCGCAAACTATGCTCGCCGCGGCAATTGAAAAAAACAATAAAAATAAAGCATTAGCGTTAAATAACCGACGCCAGCAAGAAAAAATACGTCAGGAAAATAAAAAGGAAGAAAAGAAGAGAATTGACAGTTTCAATCTGGCACTGAAAAACGTAAATCACCAGCTCAAATGTCAGGGACGTTTAAATATGCGTGATTTTGATGTCGCCGTTAAAAAGCTGCGTTCATTGGATCGTCCAAGATATAACGCTATAGAAAAGAAAATAGTCAATACGTTAGCAGCATGTATTACGCAAGTCGGTAAGTTACGTCCAGAGCGGGCAACCGAATCAAAAAAATACGCACAACGTATATTTAAACGTAACCGCACCATAGCCTCAATAAAAATTATGCCGCGTGATGCCTGTGACATTTCAATTGCAGGTTTGGGTTCACGAGGCAAAAGAACGATGTGTCGTGACAAGTTAACAGGCTTGAATTACGGGCCACCACTGGTTGTCATACCACCTAATCAGAATATTAAAGCATTTGCATTAGGTAAGTATGAAGTTTCAGTTAAAGAAATTAACGAATTTTGTAAAAGTACTAATTCTTGCGCAGTAAAAAAAGTAGATAGTAATTTACCTGCAACCGATATTTCAATTTCTACCGCCAAGGAATATCTGAAATGGTTAAGTAAAAAAACCAGGCAAAAATACCGCTTACCGACCAAGCATGAATGGGTTTACGCAGCACGTTCAAAAAGGACAGTTCGTGATCCTAATCGTAATTGCCAAATGAGTACCCGTGGAATATCAAAAGGTAATGAGTTAGTTAAAGTTACAACCGGAAAACAAAATCCATGGGGTATCGTTAATTACCTGGGTAATGCCAGGGAATGGGTCTATGGGAATGGTAGAAATTTAATCGCAATGGGTGGTTCCTATAAGGATGCCATGGATAAATGTGACGTCACCTTATCTTTATCACATTCAGGTAATGCAGATAGTCTCAGTGGTTTTCGTGTGTTACGTGAAGTAAAAGAAAGAAATTAATATGAATTTTAGAGCAAATATGGCATCGCTGCGGTCATTATCAAATGACTATTACAATAACAGGATTTCATTTGCAGAGTATCGTAAGCAGAGAGGTCAGTTATTACAATTGATCGATGAAGAGTTAAATGGGGTTGAGATAGTTACTCCCCAGGAACTCGATGTTGAATTAGGCAGTGTTAATGAAAGCTTAATGGATAAAGCGTTATCTTTTTTAAAGATAGATAAGCAAAAAGAAACTAGTTAATTTTAAATATAGAAATATTGAAGAGGTAAGATATGGAATTTGTAAAATTCTTTCAAACAGGTGGTCCTTTTATGTACCCGATTTTGATTGTGTTCGCTATTGGTATGGCTATCGCGCTTGAAAGGTTTTTGTTTTTAACGCGAACTAATTCCCGTACTAAAAAAATCTGGGGTGAATTAGTACCAATGTTAAAAGCTAACGATTTTCAAAGAGCCGTTAGTTTAACCGAATCAATTAAATCACCATTAGCTCTATTGTTGAATTATGGCTTTGCACGTCATCGCGCAAATAAAAAGCGTGAGTTAATTGAGTCTGCAATGGAAGAAGGTATGATGGAAGCATTGCCTACCTTAGAGGAACGTACGCATTACTTAGCTACCTTTGCAAATATTGCAACGCTTCTGGGGCTACTCGGTACAATTGTAGGCCTGATACAGGCATTTACTGCAGTTGCCGCAGCTGATCCGGCAGAAAAAGCTGATTTACTTTCGGCCAGTATCTCGGTAGCTATGAATACCACAGCATTTGGTTTGCTGGCAGCTATTCCTTTATTACTTTTCCATTCATACCTGGTGACAAAGACGGCTCGTTTAGTTGATAGCCTGGAAATGGCAGCAGTCAAATGCTTAAACTTAATGGATAGAGATTAAAGCATTATTATGAAACGTATTGGTAAAAAACGTGTTCAGGAAGCAGTTGAGTTAAATATCACTGCTTTTATGAATTTAATGGTAATACTTGTCCCGTTTTTGTTAATCACGGCTGTGTTTTCACGTATTACAGTTTTAGAATTAAATCTACCTGGTCTCAACGCGAAAGAAAATCAACAACAAGACATAAAGCTGCAACTTGAGCTGGTGCTACGTCAAGATAGTTTTGATATACAGGATGCAAATCTTGGTGTTATTAAACGCTTTGCGCGCAGTAATGAAGAAACTAACTGGAAACAATTTACAGATATTCTTGTAGAGATTAAAACACGTTTTCCGGAAGAGAAAAGCATTAGTTTACTGCTGGAACCGGGTATAAATTATAAAACACTTATTGCAGTTATGGATCGTGTTCGAAGTGCTGAAATTGTGCAGGTGACCTCAGTTGAAACGGTCGAGTTATTTCCTAATATATCTATTGGAGATGCCCCCGGCTTTGAAGGTGGAGCTGCAAACAGTAGTACAGATTTAAAGGCAGGGACTTAATTATGATGACAATGTCTCGTCGCGCCAGGAGAATGGAACGTAATCATAAACGCAATAAGCAGGGAGCACTTAATCTTGTTTCATTGATGGATATTTTCACTATCCTGGTTTTCTTTTTATTGGTTAGCTCATCAAATGTACAGCAGTTACCGAACAGTAAAGATATCAGTCTTCCTACTTCCATAGCTGAAAAAGCACCGAAAGAAACACTGGTGATTGCGATTACCCAGGACAGTATTATTGTGCAGGGTAATAAGGTATCGACAATTTATGATGCTATCGCTCACGATAAAGCATTGATCCCTAGTCTGGAAGAAGAATTAAAATTTCAGTCATCTAAGTCAGCCGTAACTGCCAAGTCAGGCCAGGGGCGTTCTGTTACTATCATGGGTGATGAGAACATCTCTTACCAGTTATTAAGAAAGATCCTGGCAACGTGTCGACAAACAAATTACACCCATATTGCTTTTGCAGCTGTACAAAAAGCTAAAGGAAAAGGGTAATGAGTGTAGCAACCTATGAAAACCTGGCCTTAGACTGGGCGCCAGTTCATAAACGCGATAGTTTTTTTAACCGTTTAACTATAGCTATTGTCGTTATAGCTTTGATTTTTGGTTTTGTTATGACCTCGATAACTTTACCTAAAGAAGAAAGAAAAGCGCGTACGGCAATACCAGAGCGGGTGGCCAAGTTTATTCTGCAAAAAGAAAAACCCAAGGTCATTAAACCAAAGCCCAAGCCTAAGCCAAAACCACCGCTTAAGAGTATTAAAAGAGTTAAGAAAGATCCTAAGTCAAATAAACCGCTGACTAAGCTACAGAAGAAAGCACGTAAAAAGGCTGAATCGAGTGGTTTGTTAGCGTTAAATAATGAATTATCTGATTTAATGGATACTTCATCAATTAACGCAATGGTAGGTAAGCGAGTCAAAAAGGGCTCATCCGCTTTAAAAGCATCTAAAGTAAATACCAGTGTATTAACGGCTAACTCAGCGAAAGGTAGTGGTGGTGTAAGTAAAGATAAATATGCGACCCGTGTTAGTAAAACGGTATTATCACAGGAAGAAAAAGTTGCTTTCAGGCAATCACTGTTATCAAATGGCAAGCTTAAAGGTAAGAGTCATAAAACACGACGTGGTGATAATGTTCGTTCGGAAGAAGATGTTATCTACGTAATGGATCAGAATAAAAGTAAACTCCATTCTATCTATCGACGCGCACGTCGTGCACATCCGGGTTTAAAAGGTAAGATTGTTCTGGAGATTACTATTGCACCTTCAGGTAAAGTCACGAAAGTCCGTATTAAATCGAGCCAGTTAAATGCGCCTAAGCTTGAGCAACGACTCATTGCACGTATTAAACGTTTTGATTTTGGCTCAAATAGTGTTGAAGAAGTGACAGTTACCTTCCCAATAGAATTTTTGCCATCCTGATTGTATTTTAACCCACCTTATAACAACCGGATTTGGTTATTGTAAGGTGGGTTTACATAATTAAGGTTAATGTGAGTAATTTAAGGGAATGCTGGAATAGTGTGGTCAACACCCCGAATATTTGCGTCTGGATGTTTTGAATGCACTAGCTCAGTAATTTCATCAACCCGGGTTACAGGAACATCGACCATATAGAGTATCTGTCCAGAATTAACATCTTTCATGAATTCCTTGAGACGTGTGTTTTGCACATTAATTGCAACCATACTGGAAGTCCATGAGCCTAAAAATGCGCCTCCAACGATTATTCCACTCATCGAGATAGTTTCCCAACCGGGAACAATCATATTCGACAGGTAGGCGATTGTTGCTAATACGACACCAGTAAAACCACCAACAATAAACCCTAGTTGCAAACCATGTATAAGGTCACTTTTTTCTAGCAGAGAAGCTTCAGGTAATCCAGCCAGCGAAATATCATCCCTCGCTAGCACGTGCATATGCCTTTCTTCAATACGAGAAAGAAGCAGCTCATTATGGACAACTTTTGCTTCATCAACGCTAGGTAATAGAAAATATAAACGACGTTTCATGAGGACTCTCCTTTCCAGAGATTTCTGGATATATGAGTTTCTGTGAATACTATATAAGTATAGTCGCTTACTATAATAGTTCAAAAATAACCTTATATATTAAATGGTTATACTGCTAAATTGCTAAAGACGTATGCGAAAAGGATAGGTATGATACGCGTCTTAAGTATTTGTAAATTAGAGGATAAACAGTGGATTTTTTACCTATTTTCATGAATGTTAGAGGCGAGAATTGCCTGGTTGTTGGGGGCGGTAGTGTCGCTTCACGAAAGGTTTTCATGCTGCTGCGCGCTGGAGCCAATGTTACGATCGTGTCTCCTGAATTGTGCCAGGACCTGACCATACGCAAAAATGAAGGTGAAATCGTCCATATCGAACGAGGATTTGAGGAATCTGATCTTGGCAACAGTAAGGTCGTTATTGCGGCAACTAACAATGAACAAGTAAATGTTCATGTGTCAGAGCTTGCTAAGTCCATAGGTATACCGGTTAATGTTGTCGATGCACCAGAACTTGGTACATTTATCGTTCCATCAATCATAGATCGTAACCCCGTACAAATAGCGATTTCAACAGGTGGAGCATCGCCGGTATTAGCACGATTGCTTCGCTCTCGCTTAGAAACATTTATTCCTTCTGCCTATGGACGCTTAGCTAAACTGGTAGAGTCATACCGTGAAAAAGTTAAGGCGAAATTTACCAATACGGACGATATTCGTAGCTTCTGGGAACACATACTTGAAGGTCCCGTGGCTGATAATTTAATCGCAGGTAAAGATAAAATTGCCCGTGAATTATTAGAAACAGCGGTTGATAATGCAGCAGCGCCAGCTGAACGTGGCGAAGTGTATTTGGTAGGAGCTGGGCCAGGAGATCCAGATCTTTTAACCTTCCGTGCATTACGTTTAATGCAACAAGCTGATGTTGTTGTTTATGACAGATTAGTGTCTCAAGGTGTATTGGATTTAGTTCGCCGTGATGCTGAAATGATTTATGCAGGTAAAGAGCGTAATAAACATACACTACCTCAAGAAAGTATTAACGCGTTATTAGTTCGCTTGGCACAGGAAGGTAAAAAAGTTTTACGTTTAAAAGGCGGTGATCCTTTCATCTTTGGTCGAGGTGGAGAAGAAATTGAAACACTAACTGAAGAAAACATTAGTTTCCAGGTAGTGCCGGGTATTACCGCTGCAGCAGGTTGTTCATCGTATGCCGGTATTCCATTAACACACCGTGATTACGTACAGTCATGTATGTTTGTTACAGGTCACCTGAAAGATGGTACGACCGATCTAAACTGGGATGCAGTTGCTCAACCTAATCAAACCGTCGTCTTTTATATGGGGCTGCAAACGGTAAAAGAACTTTGTGGTGAACTGATTAAGCATGGTTTATCAAGTAGTACACCCGCCGCTTTAGTCGAGAAGGGTACAACGCAAGATCAAAGAGTACATATTGGTGATTTAACCTCGTTACATGAAATAGTTGAAAAGAATAATGTAAAAGCACCAACACTGATTATTGTCGGTGAGGTGGTTAAATTACATGACAAGTTAAACTGGTTTGTTCCGGAAGGAATAGAGTAAATCTAAATTATTATTCTCAATTTTATTAGTGAGAATATTGCATTAGCGGACATTCAACGATTGAGTTATACGCCATTATTATTAACCTTAAACTTAAAAAAAGAATAGCTTTTAAAGCCAAATAAATTAGTGTTTCGTTCTTTTAAAATTACAGCATCACCTTTTTTGAAAGATATTTCTCTAGCTACTTTTATTTTTAATATATTTCCAGACTTTAATTTAGCAATTATAAAGTAGACTTCACCAGTATCACTTGCTTGGCTATGAAATGAAACAACTTCAGCTTCTTTTTCTATAGTTTCACCGGTTGTGTAAGCAATTAACAACATAAACAACAATATAACTACAGCTATGATTATTGAATTTATTCTAAAGACTTTATGCCAGTCTTTTTTTAGTTCTGCATCAAGCTGTTTATTAATATCGCTCATATTTTATTGCGTATAAATGTTACTATACGTACCCCTCTGGGTCAGTATAGATACATTAATAAATCACTGATATAGTGATATAACATATTGTTTTTCATAGTAATTGTAGTCTACTTATCTCATTAACTACATAAGCACATCGGGACATCGTATTGCACTTTGCACGCCCCTTTTTTAAGCTATAAATTTCACAAACGATGTAACCTTATGGGGGCATGAAAGTGATAATCATGCCAAAAAACCAAAACTACTCCAGCAAATATGGTTAGCCTGTCAACGGCGTCAATATAGCCCTAAAACAGCGCCGAGTTATACTTATTGGTGACGCCAATACATCATCTTTCACAAAAAACAACATCCCAAAACACTCAATAAATCTGATATCGAAGCATTTCTTAATCATTGAGCTTCAAATAAGTAATTAACCAGATAATTCTTTTACCCCATTAAAACCGAATCAATTCCAAGGGATTCAATGGTTAAAGCACTATCTTAGTGCAACGCATTTCGGATTGTCTATCAATGCACTATATGTGATCACGACTAAGCAGACTCACCTATTTATTATCGTAATAAATCATAGAGTTAGGGATTATTTTTTGTCATGGCATATTCATTGCTTCGTTGTAAATCATACATCCTTTATGTAGTGGATATGTGGAATTGCTATTAACGAGGAAGCACCACGCTGACCTGATTTTAGCCATGAATTTGATATTAATTGCCAATGAAAATAAAATGGAAAGAATATAAAACCGGTGAATATTTTGACGAATTGATCGGTTCCTCTGGTCGCGCTCGTAAATCAGCTAGATCCATTAGTAAGTATCTTTCCTCACTTCGTGACAGTGAACTTCTAGATCGAAGCCAGGCAGCTGAACTTGCCATGCATGTTATGGGAATCACATTTACTGTTTACAATGAAGGGACTGGGATCGATCGGACCTGGCCCTTTGACATTATTCCACGTGTCATTTCGGCTCGCGAATGGACACGTACTGAAGCAGGGCTTAAACAACGCGTTAAAGCATTGAATTGTTTTATTAATGATATCTACCATGAACAGAACATTATTAAAGACAAAATTTTTCCTGCTGAAGTTTTAGCGGAGTCTTCAAATTTTCGTCAACAATGTGTAGGTATAACACCAGCCTTTGGAATATGGGCACACGTTTGTGGTTCTGATCTGGTTCGCGATAAGGATGGGACTTTATATGTCCTTGAAGACAACCTGCGTGTACCTTCAGGTGTGTCTTATATGATGGAAAATCGCATGGTGATGAAACGTGTCTTTCCCGAATTATTCGAAGACTACAATATTCAACCTGTCGATGATTATACAGCTCGGTTATTCGATACACTGGCTTCAATATCTCCTCGTCCCGCAGATTATCCAACTATCGTTGTACTCACACCTGGAATTTATAATTCAGCATATTTTGAACACTCTTATCTAGCACAACAAATGGGGGTGGAACTTGTTGAAGGCAAAGATCTCGTTGTTGCGGAAGACGATTGTGTATACATGAAAACCATACAAGGCCTTGAAAGGGTAGATGTAATCTATCGAAGAGTTGATGATTTATATTTAGATCCTGAAGTATTCAATCCAGAATCTACAATAGGTGTGCCAGGTCTTATCAAAGCTTGGCGAAAAGGTAATGTTGGAATTGCCAATGCACCGGGTGCAGGTGTTGCTGATGACAAGGTTGTCTATGCATTCGTTCCTAAGATGATTGAATACTATCTTGGTGAAAAAGCAATTATCCCAAATGTACTGACTTATCTTTGCATGGAAGAAGAAGAGCGTCACTATGTATTAGATAATCTTGATAAGCTGGTTATTAAACCTGCAAATGAATCGGGTGGTTATGGGATGTTAATCGGCCCTAATTCAACTAAGAAAGAGCAGGCTAAATTTGCCAAGTTAATTAATAAGAATCCTAGAAATTATATTGCTCAACCGACATTAAGTCTTTCGACAGCACCAACTTTATGTGATGGGAAATTAGAACCGCGACATCTTGATTTACGTCCTTTTATTTTGTCAGGTGAAGATAGTTATGTAACACGCGGTGGTTTGACTAGGGTTGCCTTAAAAAAGGGCTCGCTGGTTGTCAATTCATCACAAGGTGGTGGAAGTAAAGACACATGGATAGTTGAATAAGAGGCCAAATATAATATGATTATTCTTTCACGAGTTGCAGAAACAATTTACTGGATAGCTCGTTATATCGAGCGAACTGAAAATACTGCACGTATCATTATGGTGAATGCCAATCTTCTAATGGACTTGCCTAAAGGTATTGCGCCGGGCTGGGAACCAATACTAGCTATAACAAGCTCAACTGATCTATTTTATGAAAAATATGAGGAATTAAATGAACGCAATGTCGTTAAATTCATGACGATAGATAAAACAAATCCGGGTTGTATTTTAAATTCCCTAGAAAAAGCAAGAGAAAACCTCAGAACAACACGTGCCATTATGCCACGTGGATTGTGGGAAGTAGTCAATGATCTGCATTATTATGCTGAAGAAAACAAAGCAAAAGGTTTGTCTCGTAAAGGTAGACATGAATACCTTATTCACATTATTAGATCCTGCCAACTCGCTACCGGAACTATCAGTAGTTCTATGAGCCATGATTTGACATATGAATTTGTAAGACTTGGAAGAAACCTTGAAAGAGCAGATAATATTACTCGCGTAGCGGATGTGCGAGCTGGTAATCTATTACCTGATGTTGATGAGGAATTAAAACCTTTCGATGATATTCAATGGAAAAGTATTCTTGAAACACTAGCTGCGTATCAAATGTATCGTCGCCATATTAACCATAGAGTAAAAGGTACAGCTGTTCTAGCTTATCTACTACAGGACAAACAATTCCCACGTTCTTTTACACACTGTCTCAACGAATTAGAAAACTGCTTAAAGCAACTCCCTGAAAACGATGCGCCACTTCGTACTCTTGGTCGGTTGCAACGCCTGGTAAATGAAACTAATGTAAGTGATATCAGAGGAACTAAACTTAATCAACACATGAACGAATTACAAATTGTACTTGCACAGTTACATAATCAATTGACTATTGCTTATTTTGATGTGGAACATATAAATGCAAAAACAACAGATATTAATGATCTTAATCAGGTTATAACACTATAACATGACCTCATCGCTATACGATAAAAACTTTGACAAGGATAACTGCGGTTTTGGGCTTATTGCGCAAATGGATGGCGAGCCTAGCCATTGGTTAGTTCATACTGCTATCAAAGCCTTATCACGCCTAACACACCGTGGTGCCATTGCCGCTGATGGTAAAACAGGCGACGGCTGTGGCATTTTAATGAAAAAACCTGACGATTTTTTTCGTGCGATATGCCCGGAACAAGCTATTAAACTTGGTAATCTATATGGCGTTGGGATGGTATTTCTCAATCAGGATGACACATTAGCAGACCGCGCAAGACATCGACTTGAAACGGAATTAAAGGCAGAAGGATTCGACGTTGCAGGTTGGCGCTCCGTGCCTGTTAACAATGAAGTTTGTGGTGAATATGCATTGTCAATTTTGCCAAAGATCGAGCAAATTTTTGTCAACGCTCCCACTGGTCTTGATGCAAAATCCTTTGATCGGCATTTATATATCGCTCGGCGTCGGGCAAAAAAGAATATTAAACAAAAAGACAGTACATTTCATGTTGTAAGCTTGTCATCCACGGTTATTTGTTACAAGGGACTGGTTTTACCGCATAATCTTCCCCTTTTTTATACTGATTTAAATGACGAGCGACTGACGTCTTCCCTTTGTGTCTTCCACCAACGTTTTTCAACAAACACATGGCCCGAATGGCGTTTGGCGCAACCTTTTCGCTATCTTGCACATAATGGTGAAATCAATACTATACAGGGAAACCGCAACTGGGCGCAGGCAAGAAGTTACAAGTTTGATACTGATTTAATACCAGATATGGAAGACATCCGCCCATGGGTGTCCATGTCGGGTTCAGATTCCTATAGCTTGGATAACATGTTAGAAGCTTTACTCGCTGGTGGTATGGACTTGTTTCTGGCGATGCGCATGCTTATCCCTAGAGCATGGCAAAACATGAAATCTATGGAACCAGACATCCGCGCATTTTATGAATATTATTCTATGCATATGGAGCCATGGGATGGCCCGGCTGGAATCGTATTAACAGATGGACGTTATGCAGCATGTGTCATGGATCGGAATGGATTACGTCCAGCACGGTATGTCATCACCAAAGATCGACATATTACACTTGCTTCAGAAATTGGTGTTTACGATTATTTGCCTGAAGAAGTCGAAAGAAAAGGGCGTTTACGCCCAGGCGATATGTTTGCAGTTGATACCCTGAATGGCAAATTATTATTACCGGAATACATTGATGATGAATTAAAATCCCGTTTTCCCTATAAAAAATGGCTCGAGGAAAACGTTACCTATTTAGAATCATCACTTGATGAAGAAGATGCCTGTAACATCGCAATGGATCCTGCACACCTGGAGGTATATCGAAAGTTATATCTCCTTAGCAATGAAGAAATGGAACAAATCATTAAGGTATTAGCCGAAGGGGGGCAGGAAGCCATCGGCTCAATGGGGGATGATACACCATTCCCTGTTTTTTCAAGAAAAAGTCGCAACCTTTATGATTACTTTCGACAACAATTTGCACAAGTAACAAACCCTCCAATTGATCCTTTGCGCGAAAGTATCGTTATGTCTTTGGAAACCTGTTTTGGTAATGAACAAAATCTGTTTCAACATAATGCCGAACACGCGGTTAGGATCGTCGTAAATAGTCCGGTTTTATCTGTTAGTAAATTCAATCAATTACTATCTAATAAAGATCATCGTTTCACACATGCTTTTTTAGATCTTTATTATGAGGATAGTGTTGAATTGAAAACTGCCATTCAACAGATTTGTGATGCTGCAGTAACGTCTGTAAATGATGGCGCAAAAATTCTAATTTTAAGTGACAAAAACATAAAACAGGGTTTTACACCCATACATGCTTTAATGGCCACAGGTGCAATTCATCACCATTTAATAAATGAAGGTTTACGTTGTGATGTAAATATTGTTGTTGAAACAGCAACAGCAAGAGATCCCCATCATTTTGCTGTTTTAATTGGTTACGGGGCTTCAGCTGTCTTTCCATATCTGGCATATGACTGTGTTTGTCACATGATTGATAATGATGAGTTCAACGAAACAACTGCAAGCCATGCAGTTCAGACATATCGTAAAGGAATTAATAAAGGTTTATATAAAATACTCTCTAAAATGGGAATATCAACAATAACCAGTTACCGTGGTGCACAGTTATATGAAGCTGTTGGTTTAAATAGTGAAGTCATTGATTTATGTTTTACAGGAACAGTTAGTCGTATTGAAGGTACTGGATTCGCCGAAATTGAGAATGAGCAGAATACTTTATCCAGAAAAGCATGGTTAAACAGAAGCAAAGTAGAACAAGGCGGTTTACTTAAATACTTACATAATAGTGAATATCATGCATACAATCCCGATATTATTAGCACCCTCCATCAGGCCGTTAACTCTGGTAGTTATGATGATTATTTAGTTTATTCAAACCTGGTAAATACCAGACCTGTCACCGTGATACGCGATCTACTTGGTATAAAGGAAAATACTAAAGCAATACCGGTTGATACAATAGAACCTGCTGAAAACATATATAAACGTTTTGAAACGGGAGCCATGTCGCTTGGAGCGCTGTCACCAGAGGCACATGAAACATTAGCAATGGCAATGAATAGACTCGGCGGTCGCTCCAATTCAGGTGAGGGTGGGGAAGATCCAGAACGCTACAATACTGATCGAAATTCTAAAATCAAGCAGGTTGCATCAGGTCGTTTCGGAGTTACACCACACTATCTGGTAAATGCCGAAGTAATACAGATTAAGGTCGCGCAAGGCGCCAAACCGGGTGAAGGGGGACAACTTGCGGGGCAAAAAGTTGACAAGTTAATCGCCAGATTGCGCTTCGCAACCTTGGGAACACCACTAATCTCGCCACCACCGCACCACGATATTTATTCAATTGAAGATTTGGCACAACTTATTTTTGACTTGAAACAGGTGAACCCTGATGCCCTGATATCAGTAAAACTGGTTTCAGAGCCTGGAGTTGGAACAATCGCAGCTGGTGTAACCAAGGCATATGCAGATCTAATTACTATATCCGGTTACGATGGTGGCACAGGTGCAAGTCCCATCACATCTGTTAAATATGCCGGAAGTCCGTGGGAATTAGGTTTAAGTGAAACACAGCAAACACTACGTGCAAATGATTTACGTGACAAGGTGCGCATCCAGATTGATGGTGGATTAAAAACAGGTCTTGATGTAGTAAAAGCAGCAATTCTCGGTGCAGAAAGTTTTGGCTTTGGTACACCTGCCTTGCTTGCAATGGGTTGTAAATATCTACGAATATGCCATTTGAATAATTGCGCTACGGGTGTTGCGACTCAAAACGATTATTTACGTATTCATCATTTCAAAGGTGATGTCGAAAAAGTGATGAATTATTTTAAATTTTTAGCCAGAGAAATTCGTGAATGCATGGCATTGCTTGGAGTACAACAATTTACAGATTTGATTGGACGTTATGATTTACTGGAAATTCTTCAGGGAGAAACAGCAAAACAATTACGACTAGATTTGACACCATTGTTGTATGAATCTGAGGATTGTACGTCCAAACCCCGTTACTGTACTACAAAGAGAAATGTTCCCTATGACAAAGCTGAGCTGGCAGAAAAAATACTTACTGATGCACTGCCTGCAATAGAAAATCGTTTGACAATGCATCTGTCATACAACATACGGAATGATAACCGTTCTATTGGCGCGCGATTATCTGGAGAAATTGCAAAACGATATGGTAACCAGGGTTTTGCAAGTACACCATTGATCGTTCGATTTAATGGCACTGCCGGGCAGAGTTTTGGTGTATGGAATTGTGGAGGCTTACATCTGTATCTTGAAGGCGATGCAAATGATTACGTTGGCAAGGGAATGACAGGTGGCAAGATTATTATTAAACCGCCAGCATCTTCATGTTTTAACAGCCAGGAGAATACGATTATCGGCAATACCTGTATTTACGGCGCAACAGGTGGATCACTTTACGCTGCCGGAGTGGCCGGTGAACGTTTAGCGGTAAGAAACTCAGGAGCAACGGTAGTAGTAGAAGGGACGGGTGACCATTGTTGTGAATATATGACGGGTGGTGTAGTAACAATATTAGGAAATGCAGGCATAAATTTCGGTGCCGGTATGACAGGTGGGTTTGCATTCGTACTTGATTTGGACAATACGTTTGTTGATCATTATAACCACAATATCGTCGATATACACCGGATTGATACTGAACAAACCGAAGCTCATCGAAACTATCTTAGAAAAACAATTGAAGACTTTATCAACGAAACGAACAGTATCTGGGCCAAACAGATTCATGCTGATTTTAAATCGTATGTAGGAAAATTCTGGTTAATTAAACCGATTACTGCAAGTCTGGATAGTATCATTGAATCAATGGAACAAGCAGCATAATAATAATTGGATTATAATATGAATGGTACAAGTTACACTTTAGAAGTCCAGCCAAAAATACCGCACCAGCTTAACCGACTTGAAGAACTGGCGAATGATCTTTATTACAGTTGGTCAACACAAGTTCGTGCGCTTTTTTATTATATGCATCCTGATTTATGGCTTGACTGTACGCATAGTCCAAAACTTTTTCTTCGTCGCATTTCTCAACACAGACTGAATAAAGCTGCAAATGACCAAACATTTCTGAAAAGTTATCGATTAGCATTAGCTGATTATGATAATTATCTTAATGAACCCGGCTATCTACAGCAAAAAGGCTTGATTGAGAATGATAGTGATCTCATAGCCTACTTTTCGATGGAATTTGGTTTTCACGAAAGTGTACCCATTTATTCAGGTGGACTGGGTATTCTGGCGAGTGATCACTGTAAAGCCGCGAGTGACTTATCGCTACCTTTAGTAGCAATTGGTTTGCTCTATCGGCAGGGTTATTTTAACCAGACAATTGATGGATATGGTAATCAGTTGGCCGAATTTAAAGATACGGATTTTTCCAGCTTACCGATATCGCCAGCAAAAGACGTTCATGGTCATGATATTTATGTAACAATAGATGAAGTACCTGATCCGATTAATCTGCGTGTATGGAAAGCTAAAGCGGGAAGAATAACATTATACCTGCTAGATAGTGATGTGGCAGATAATAGCGAAACCAATCGTACAATTACCCATCAGTTGTATGGTGGCGATGATAGTACTCGTATATTACAGGAAATCGTTCTTGGTATAGGCGGTGTTCGAGCAATCCGCGCATTAGGGTTTACTCCGACGGTTTGGCATATTAACGAAGGACATGGTGCTTTTCAAATTATCGAGCGGTGTCGCGAATTAACAAACGATAGACTTCAGTTTGATACGGCAATTGAGGCCGTTGCTGCAGCAACTGTGTTCACTACACATACTCCTGTACAAGCGGGCCATGATATTTTTAGTGCTGACCTTGTACGTTCAAAACTTGAAAAATTTTCCTCTGATATAGGCCTTACATTTGACGAATTTTTTAACATGGGTTCAAGTCCATCTGCACAAGGTGGATTTAATATGACATCACTGGCACTTCGTGGTTCGCGTTCGCATAATGGTGTTAGTCGAATACATGGTAATGTCGCATCTGCCATGGAAGCGTACATATGGCCACAAGTTCCCACCAGTGAAAATCCGATTGGTTACGTAACAAACGGTGTTCATTTTTATAGTTTTATTGCACTCGAATGGCGAAATTTGTTTGATATGGAATTTGGCCACGAATGGCGAAATCAACTTAGTAATAGTGAATACTGGAATTGTATTGATAACATTCCGGATTACAGTTACTGGAGTACGCGACAAATACTCAAGTCCTATCTTTTTAAAGATACAGCGAATCGAATCACCACGCAATTTCAACGTAATGGGAGTAGTCCTGTTGACCTTGAACGAACAATACGTTATTTAAATCCAGCGAACACAAATACACTTGTCATTGGTTTTGCACGTCGATTTGCGACATATAAGCGTGCTGCCCTGATATTTCGTGACCCAGATCGTCTTGCTCGCCTGCTTAACGATCCAGACAAACCTGCCATCTTTCTATTCGCCGGAAAAGCACACCCTAGTGATATACCGGGGCAACAATTAATTCACTTAATCTATTCACTTTCACAAGAGGAAAGATTCCAGGGTAAAATAATTTTACTGGAAGGTTATAACATGGCGATGGCCAGACGACTCGTTACAGGTGTTGATGTCTGGTTAAACACGCCGGAATACCCTCTGGAAGCAAGTGGTACATCAGGACAAAAGGCAGGACTCAATGGTGTTGTTAATCTCAGTGTGCTCGATGGCTGGTGGGATGAAGGATTCAATGGTGAAAATGGTTGGGCTATCAATCCACATCCTGCCAGTCACCATGATGAAAGAGATCATATTGAATCACAGACTCTTTTTGATATATTAGAACATCATGTTATACCGACATATTATGATAAAGAGGGCATGGGTTACTCACAAAATTGGATAAAACTCTCCAAGGCATCGATGAAATCAATACTACCTAATTATAATTCGCAACGAATGTTAATGGATTATATTAAAAATTATTATACACCGGCCAATAAACAAGGAAAGATTCTCAGTGGAGATGACTATAAACCTGCAATTGATCTTGCTGCCTGGAAACACAAAATCCACCATCATTGGTCCGATGTAATAATACGTCGTTTAGACGAGCCCACTTTGGAAATTGAAACAGGGGACTCGGTTCCTATCCTGGTAGGAGTTGATCTAGGTGAACTACAGGCAAGTGATATTATTGTTGAGTGCCTTGTTGGTCGTGAATCATCTACAGGAGAACTGCAGATCGATGAAACATTAGTGCTAGAACCACATAATATGATTGAAAGCGATGAGATGTTATTCAGGCTTGACCTGACACCGAAACTGGCGGGTTTGCAACACTATAAACTCAGGGCATACCCTTATCATGAATTACTCACTCACCGATTTGAGTTGGGTTATATGATTTGGTTATAAATATAATTTCACTATTAAAGTTAATTCAAAGATTATGTCACAAACAGAAAAAGCAATAGAAGCTAAAACCTTGTTATCTGAAGAACGTGTGCGATTAATAAAGCATATAAACCTTCAACTAGCTGCACTTGATCAACCTTTTTTTAAAGATAATGAAGAACATGAATATCTTGGTATTGCGGATGATTTATTACGCAATTACAGACAACAGAAAAAACTTCTAGTAAACTATCGCTGTCCTGTTGATAAACGAATCCAGAGTTTTCTAAACGACTATTTGAAGAAAAACGGGATAAATGCAAACATCTCGTTGCCGAGCTCAACGTTCGTCTTAGATAAACCTCATCTTGCTCGTGAACTATCATTGCCACCAGATGGCAATCACTATTCATCAAAATATGTTAACTCCTACCGCTTAGTGCAGGGAATTCTAAATAATCCTGTTAAAGACCGCCGTACTACTAAAGGCGTATTTCATATTGTTGAAGGTGGTTTACCTATTCCTGCTGGTAAAAAGTCGGTTCCAGTAAATGTCTATCATAAACTCCTGCAACATGCTTTTAATCCACCTGATGAAATCATGAACCTTCCCTATACAGGTTCACAGAACGAACACGCAAAATTATGGGTGTCTCTATTAATGAGACCAATGGTCTACCCGGAAGTACCAGGAATTTTATCGGACAAAAGCCTGGAAACACGATTTTTTGCTCCAGGTAGCCTGGTATCCAATCTTGACTTTGTCGAAAGGATCTTTGGGAATGCGGGCGATCCATGCTTGCCCGAAAATGATGCTGCCCTGGATTTTGATTCCTGGACTGGTCACACTGGCTGTGTGATTCTTGCACCGCACCTTATCGATCTTCGTGCTAAAGATCTTGGATTGCCATATTATGACGATGCCACAGAAACGCAACGATCTGATGGTATGTATTGGAAAGATGAAAATGATTTATATAATGGTGGCCAGGCATTTAAAATAGTATGCCGTGACATGAGTGGCATTATTGTTACGATAATTGCAGATAATTATTTTGGCTACAGCAAAAAAGAAATCAAATCACAGATCAGCTATTCTGCTAACCTTTATGGTGGAAGTGAAGAAGAACATTCCGGTGGTGCAATCGCTTTTCCATGTTATAACCTCGGTGATACATTTCAACCGGACGATCGTATAATTAGAGACGTCCACACATTCGATGAAATTGCTAATTGTTATAGTGATTCTATTGAGATAAAGGATGAGGGTTATGGCATAGATAAAAACTATCCCGATATTATTTATATCCCTGAAGATACTCGAATCAATCTACTTAAACAATCAATACGATGGGTTAAGAATGGTAAGACACATCAACTAAAATTGCTGGCAAAACATACCTACATGTATCCATTTGGATATAAAATAAGAATGGAAAAACATCCTCGTTCCCCGACATGGCGTTTGATCGGAACCGATGCTGAGGGTACTTTCTGTCACAAGCCCTGTACTGTTTCAGGTGGAGGGAAGTCCGAAATATCAAAGTCTATATCAGGATCGTTACTATCAGGATCCTTCTTTGTTGCTGATATTGAGGAAGACCTGGATTATGTTGAAGAAATATTTAGTAAAGACTATTCACAAAGATTTCAAGACTCGAACTTAAATGTAGATAAACGATCTTTTTTGACTGAAGAGAGATCGCTGGGTTCAAGTATAAAATTACTTACACCTTCAGTTGAAGAATATACAGATGAATATAACAAGTGGTTAGAAACTATTCCGCAGCATATTCGAGCACTTGCCTTTATTATCAAGCGGTTTTACCGGACTGAATGGAAAACTAACTGGCGCAAATATTTCACCGTAGATGTTGTTAATGGTTACCCTGATCACGAATTAAAATTTGATAATAGAAAACTAATTGCGAATTATCTTCGAATTGGTAAAGAACAAAATGGCTCATGGAGAATTTACAAATTGCGTCAGGATTTTGTTGGTGCTGATAAAGTACAAATGGAAGACGATATTACTGTCTCTGCTACCGTTTCTAGCAAGCAATTAAAACATTTGAATCCAGACTATACTAATCCATGCGTCAAACTTGCCATTAATTGTGAAGCGAAACTATTTCAAAGGCCGGATGATGCAATCCATCGCGGTCTGGATATACAAGCAGAAGCCGATCTTGCTGGTGATGATAATTTTATTTCCAATTTTGAACCACTTGATAAGGACTTTGCCAAGGAACTATTTGAAGATGCAATCGGATTTGGTAAATTTACCTATTCGATGAGAGATCTCATCAAGACAGCATCACAAATAGATGAAAAACGATTTTTTGTATCTTCAGCACATCCACGACTTGTAAATGGTAAACCAACACCTAACGTGCGATATCTACAAAAACGCCCAGATATCGTCAATGCGCGTGATAAATACATTGCTGAGATAGGCGTACGATTTTATCGACGCATAGCCGCTAATGAATCAGTTGTACTGCCGGTCAACGCTGTGTTGCCAGGCAGACGTAATAATGCGGGCGATCGAAAAAAGAAAATTAGACCACTAGCAGTCTACAACCCGATTCATTACCAGGAATTACCAGAATTGTTTATGGACTATGTAAGTAGTCTCACCGGAAAATCGCCATCAACGACAGGAGCGGGATCTGAAGGCGCACTTACAAAAGGACCATTTAATGCTTTATCACCAACAGCAGATCTTAACAATGCATTAGTTTCTTATATCCTTTGTGGTTACGACGGGTTCAGTTCTGCAGCGGGCTATGTTGGTCCAAACTGCCCGGTTGAGCATGATGTTAGTTTATTAATACCAGAAATATGGTGCAGGATTCCAGTCGCACAACGCGATGCAGATTACATGATAGAAAAGGGCTACCTGGAAAAATTAAGCGACTTTGACCATGAGGGTGAAAATATACTGGCAAGTCGGCTAGGTTATCGAATCACAACAAAATTTGTACACGCTTACATGGGTAAAATCTTTGATAACCCGAATGTCGTATTTGATGAAGAAATGCTAAAACCTGAAATTCAGGATATGGATGCATATATTGATGGTATTTGTAATATTGTTGAAGCTCAACAACTAGTTGCAAGCGAGTATATTACAGATGGTTCAATAGAAAATGCCTGTCCACCTCTAAAGGCTCTCCTCTATATCATGGCGACGGGTGAATACCAGGGAAAAGGTATTGAACATCCTGACATTAGAAAAATGTTCACTTTCGATTATTTGACAAACAGTGATTGGTATATTGAACGTTTAAATATCAAACAACAACGTGATATACAGTTATGCCAGCGACATATCGACTATATTAATGAATTACTTACATCATCTGTTGAGATTCTGGATGATGCTGAAAAACAAGAATACAGGAATAAACGTTCCGAATTAGAAAGTCGACTTATATTTTTAAGTAGTAATGATTATCTATCAAGCCTACATGGGACAATCGGTGCAGACTGGATAGATCACAATATTGAATAAATAATAGTTTTTGTTATATTAATTTAAATAGCCAGGTAATCCATTATCCCGGTAGCTGCTTCACGTCCTTCATGAATTGCCGTGACGACGAGATCAGATCCTCGCACCATATCACCACCAGAAAATATTTTTGGGTTAGATGTCTGGTAGGCATAGACACTTTTTTCTGATGCAATGATTCTACCGATTGTATCGGTCTGAATATTTACATCATCAAACCAGGCAGCTGGACTTGGTCGGAAACCAAAAGCAATCACTACTCGATCTGCCTCGATAATTTCTTCAGTGCCCGGAACAGGAATAGGGCGGCGTCGCCCACGCACGTCGGGCTCACCTAGTTCAGTTGTTACAACCTTTACACCTTCAACATGATCAGTCCCTATAATCTCAACAGGTTGGCGGTTCCAGAGAAAATGCACACCTTCTTCCATGGCATTTTGCACTTCGCGTTTCGAACCCGGCATGTTATTCAGGTCTCTTCGATATGCACAGGTGACTGAAACGGCACCTTGACGTATGGCAGTACGATTTGTATCCATCGCCGTATCACCGCCACCTAGCGTAACAACCTTTTTACCTGCAAAGTTTAAAAAAGAACTATCATCCTCTAGCATTTCATATTTATGCATTGTATTCGAGATGAGATAGGGTAAGGATTCATATACACCCGTTAATTCTATCCCAGGTATCTCAGCATTGATGGTGTTATAAGTTCCCATTCCTAAAAAAATGGCATCGTAGCTATCTAGCAATTCAGTAAAATCTACCTCGACACCGACTTCAACATTGAGCACAAATTTAACGCCCATATGTTCCAGTACTTTACGTCGGCGTTTGATTATTTGTTTTTCCAGTTTGAATTCGGGAATACCAAATGTTAACAAACCGCCGATTTCCTGATATTTATCGTATACAGTAGGTTCAATTCCATTACGTACCAGAACATCGGCACAAGCTAATCCTGCTGGTCCGGCTCCCACAATAGCGACTCGCTTACCAGACAGTTGAACTTGACTAAGATCAGGTAACCAGCCAGCATCCAGTGCAATATCAGTAATATATTTTTCTACAGTACCGATGGTAATAGCACCAAAACCATCGTGAAGGGTACAGGCACCTTCACACAAACGATCCTGTGGACACACTCTACCACATATTTCTGGTAGTGAATTCGTCTGATGGGAAACTTCAGCTGCTTTAATAATCTTTCCTTCAGCAACAAGCTTCAACCAGTCTGGTATATAATTATGTACCGGACATTTCCATTGGCAATATGGATTACCGCAGCTAAGACAACGGCTTGCCTGCGCCGCCGCATCATTTTGATTAAAAGAAGAATAAATCTCGTTAAAATTTCTTACGCGGGATTCGACTTCTTTTTTTACCGGCTCTATTCGGGGTAGATCTAAATAGCGAAAATTATCGGTACTCATTATACTTACCTATGTTTACTTATTTATATGTCGGAAAAAAGATTGGTATCGCTAACAAGCGTATGCCATTGTGTTTCTGCCTGATCATGTAAGTTCTTAAATACTTCACTTACACGTTGTGATTCAGAATCCAAAATAATTTCTTTAAATGTTAATGTCAGGTATTCATGAGCTTGTTGAGCAAGTGAAATAATTTCATATATTTCTAAATCAGCATTAGAGTTAATCACAGGACAGTAAAAGGTTAGTTTTTTATCTTCATCGGCAAACTGAAACCAAGTATCGAGAATTTCATGATCTGCTTCTTTAACGAATTCTTCAAGAGCATGCGCCAGTTCCTTTTCACGATTTGACAAATAATCCAGTAACAAGCGGGTGCGCTCACGATCAGACTTGTTTTCTAATTTATGATAACAATTGGATAATGAAGAATGAAATTCTTGTATGTGTTTTAATATCTCACTTGTTTGTTCAAATCTCATGGCGCATATGCTCGTCAGGTAATAATTTTTTAAAATATTGATTGCAGCGCTTTTACAATATCCCGGCGGCTTATTTGCCCAACAAGGACATTCTCTTTCATTACTGGATAACGACGATAATTACTTTCTACAAACATGCGGGCTGCATCAATAATATTTGATTCAGCATCGATCGTACTAACATTCGAATGCATATATTCTTCGACATGACCACCCCATTCACCATGGTAACCCGCCTTAAGTACAATCTTCAGGCAATCCTTTTCAGACAGCATACCCACCAGGTTACCGCATAGATCTACTACTGGAGCACCGGAAATTCTGTTTTCAATCAACATACGACTGGCTTCAATAATGTCCATGTCAGGAAGAAACGTCACCAGACTGGTTGACATAAAATCCTTCACTGCAAAAGGCTTATCCATTTTGACTCCTGATAGACTTAGATCCGGAAACCATAATAGAGTTGCTTTTATTGGTTTTCTCACGCATATATTTATTCTTTTTCTTCTTGCAACGTTTATTTGCACATACGCCACAAGAACTTTCAAGACCTGGAATGCGATTTAAACCACCACAGCTGCCACTAACACCTTGACGACCAAATAAAACGCCCAACATCAAGGCGATCGACATAAAAAGAAATACGAAAAATGTGATTAAGAATAAAGTCATATCCTCGTTATCCACCAAAATCGTCCATTAAGATGTTGTCACGTTCAACACCAATATTTTCTAACATTTTTATTACGGCTGCCGTCATCATAGGTGGGCCACATAAATAATACTCACAATCCTCAGGAGCTGAATGTGAACCCAAGTATTCGTTAAACAACACATCATGTACAAAACCTGTGGATCCTTGCCAATTATCTTCTACCTGAGGATCTGACAAAGCGACATGCCATGTAAAATTCTCATGTGTTTCCTGTAAACTATCAAAGTCTTGTTTATAAAATAATTCCTTTAGACTACGGGCACCATACCAGAATGTTATTTTACGTTTTGAATTTAACCGTTTTAGTTGATCGAAAATATGCGCGCGCATCGGTGCCATACCGGCACCACCGCCAACAAATATCATTTCTGCATCAGAGTCACGCGCAAAAAATTCACCATAAGGACCAGATATTGTTACCGTATCACCCTGCTGTAGATTAAAAATATAAGATGACATTATCCCCGGAGGAACATCCGGATTGCTTGGTGGTGGTGTTGCGACTCGCACATTTAACATGATAATCCCTTTTTCACCGGGATAACTGGCCATAGAATAGGCGCGTGTTATGTTTTCAGTAGTCTCAGATACATATCGCCATAAGTTGTGTCGATCCCAATCCTGTCTAAATTGTTCTGGAATATCAAAATTTTTATACTCCAGGCGATGGGGTGGGCATTCAATTTGCACATAACCACCTGCACGAAAATCAACGTTCTCACCGTCCGGTAAAACCAGAATGAGTTCCTTTATATAAGTAGAAACACTCTTGTTAGATTTTACCTTGCAGTTCCACTTTTTTATACCAAAAACTTCTCGAGGTACTTCGACAACCAGATTTTGTTTTACAGTTACCTGGCAGGCAAGTCTTGCTCCTTCAGCTGCTTCTCGTTTTGTAATGAGTGAAGTCTCAGTGGGTAGTATTGCACCGCCACCTTCAAATATTTTTACCCTGCATTGACCGCAAGTCCCGCCACCTCCACAGGCTGAAGGAAGAAATAATTCAGCGTTTGATAAGGCTGAGACAAGTTTGAGTCCAACCGGTGAACTTACCGTACGTTCCTTATTCACTTCAATTATCACCTGACCAGCAGGAACGAGCTGTGCACGTGCAAATAAAATAACTGCTACCAGTAACAAAACAATGCCGGTAAACATTAATACGCCAAGAGTAATTTCAAGCATGGTATATCCTCATAGCTGTATACCTGAAAATCCCATGAACGCTAATGACATCAGGCCAACAATAATAAAAGTTGAACCTAAACCTTGCAGGCCATTAGGAATATCACTGTATTTTAGTTTTTCTCGAATACCAGCGAGAGCAACCAGTGCTAACGCCCAACCAAAACCACTACCTAATCCATAAACAATACTTTCAGTAAAATTAAAATTACGTTCAACCATAAACAAAGAACCGCCTAAAATGGCACAGTTCACTGTTATCAAGGGTAAAAATATTCCCAGAGCGTTATATAAAATTGGGAAATAACGATCGAGTGTCATTTCCAGTATTTGAACTAATGCAGCGATAACACCGATATAGGTTACAAGGCCAAGAAAGCTCAAATCGACTTGTTCAAGCCCCATCCAGGCAAGGGCATTTTCTTCTAATAGGTAATGATAAATCAGGTTATTAATTGCAACCGTAATTGTTTGTACGACAATAACCGCCGCGCCAAGTCCCAATGCTGTATCAACGCGTTTTGACACGGCAAGAAAAGTACACATACCAAGAAAAAACGACAAGGCAAGATTTTCAACAAATGCTGCCTGGATAAATAATTGTAAATGCGCAGTCATATTAATTAAAACCTGTTATCATAAAAATTCAGTACGATGCACGATCTGGATGCGATAATCTGGTTTTTCCTGCTGCTTTGGTTTCCAGGAGCGGATTAGCCAGATAAATAATCCAATAATGAAAAAAGCACTGGGTGCTAATAACATGAGTCCATTTGTAACATACCATCCTCCATCAGTACTCAAAGGCAATATAGCTATTCCAAATAAACTACCTGAACCAAACAGTTCCCTGACTATTGCGACCATAACAAGAATCAAACTATAACCAAGGCTATGACCAGCAGCATCGAGTACACTTGGCCACACTGGATTTTGCGTGGCATAGGCTTCCGCTCTGCCGAGAACTATACAGTTCGTTATAATGAGACCAACGAATACAGAAAGTTGTTTACTAAGTTCATAAGCAAAGGCCCTTAAAAATTGATCAACGACGATAACCAACGAGGCGATGATAGTCATAAAAACAATAATACGTATATTGGTTGGTATATGATGACGGATGGCACTGATAATGGCGCTCGAACTAATCAAGACGAAAGTCAAAGCAATGCACATAATTAATGCAGGAGCAAGTTGTGTCGTCACAGCAAGGGCAGAACAGATCCCCAGTATTTGCAATGTAATGGGGTTGTTATCAACGACAGGTTCCAATAACACTTTTCGGCTTTCATTTTTCATCAATGATTTTCCTGTGTGTTGTTTTTTCGTAAGCGTGCGAGTAACGGAGAAAATCCCGTTTCACCTAACCAGAAATGCATTATGTTCGTTATACCGTTTGCAGTAAGGGTGGCACCTGATAATCCATCAATTTCATGTAACGCATTATTTGAAGAAGAGGAGACCTTACCTTTTATTACCCTGATAAATGCATCGCCCTGTTTGTTATAAATATGTTTACCTTTCCACTTAGCTAACCAGACAGGATTACTAATTTCACCACCGAGTCCCGGGGTCTCAGCATGATCATAGAAAGTAATCGCTTTCACCGTATTTGCATCGGCCGACAAGGCGACAAAGCCGTGAATTGTTGACCATAGTCCCTTACCAAGTAAAGGCAAAACAATTGTTTGTAATTTTTCATCAATACGTACAAGGTAAACAGGTTGATACTGCATAATTTCGCTAATTCCTGTAATATTCTTGTCGTCCGGAATTGTAAGAGGATTTTGTTTATTTTTTTTATTAATTGCGACAAATTCACCACTTCGTAAGTCAACATAATGTGTTTCAATTAATTTATATGTGCTTGCGATATCTTTGTCGACCTGATATAAACCTGCTACTTTAAGAATTTCTTTCTGTCGCGCCAACATCTCATTTTGTTTCTGAATTGGCCTGAGTAATACTGCGGCACTTGCCACCATTATTGAACATATCAAACAGATAGCAACTGCAACAATTATTATCTTGGCAGTACTGTCGTTAGATAGGGATAACAACCGTGACCAGATTGAGGCATGTTGTTGTTTATTCATTGCTCTCCCTTGTTTTACGTCTGCGTATATTTGATTGCACCACAAAGTGATCAATGACAGGCGCGAATACATTACCAAACAAGATAGCAAGCATGACACCTTCCGCAAAAGCGGGATTAACAACGCGTATTAGTATGGCAATAAAACCAATCAAGCCACCATAAATCCACATACCTGTACGTGTCATGGAAGCTGAAACGGGATCGGTAGCCATGAACATGGCGCCAAAAGCAAAACCACCAAGTACAAAATGCCAATACCATGGCATGTCATACATCCCCTGAGATGCTGGCCCAACAAAGTTAAACACTAAAGTCGTAACAATCATGCCCAGCATTACACCACTGACAATACGCCATGATGCAATCCCGGTAAGCATAAGAAAGGCACCACCCAACAAGCATGCAAGTGCAGATACTTCACCTATGGATCCTTGCATAGTCCCAATAAATGCATCACTCCAGCTAATACCGTTAGAGGTTATTGCATTAACGCCACCTTCAGCAGCAAGTGCCAAAGGGGTGGCTCCACTATAAGCATCAACAGGTACCCATACTTCATTACCTGATATTTGTGCAGGATATGCAAAAAACAAAAAGGCACGGCCAACCAGTGCAGGATTTAAAAAGTTTTTACCCGTACCACCAAACACTTCTTTACCAATGACAACGCCAAAGGAAATACCGAGGGCAACTTGCCATAGTGGAATAGATGCAGGTAAGGTTGCTGCGAATAGCCACGAGGTTACGAGGAAACCTTCGTTCACTTCATGGTTTCTTACCAGCGCAAATAACACTTCCCATACACCACCGGCAGCCAGAGTAACCAGATATATAGGCAAAAAATATAAAAGACCATGTACCAGACATGCCCACTTATCAGTTGGATCGTAACCAATATCTAGAAGTTCAATTATTGCACCGCGCCAACCATCAACTGAGACAAGACCAAGTTGCTGGATAGCGAGATTACTTTGCAAGCCAGTATTATAGATACCAATCAGGACGGCAGGCATACTTGCCAGCAGGACGTATATCATTACGCGCTTGAGATCGATGGCATCACGGATATGAGGGGCGCCGCAACCATTTCATATAGAGCGCTGTATTGTTCAAGGCGTCCTCCCTTAACAAACAAAGGTTGAATTCGGTCTAGGCTTTTTCTAATAAATCGCATTAGCCTTCCTTCTCTATCTGATCAAGGTTGGCGCGTAATACCGGACCAAAGTCATATTTGCTTGGGCAGACATAGGAACATAAAGCAAGATCTTCCTCATCCATTTCAAGAGCACCAAGACCTTGAGCAGACTCCGTATCATGCACTAGCAGAGCACGAAGTAACTGCGTTGGTAAAGTATCAATTGGCATGACTCGTTCATAGGTACCTATTGGCACCATGGCACGTGGGCTACCATTCTGTAATGTCGTCATCCAGTATGATCGTCGTTTAAATATGCTGGATAATAAAACCTTACTGGCTGAATATTTATCAGTACCGGGTGATAACCAACCGAGAAAGTCACGGCGCTGTGAATCAGGTAAAACGGATAACTGGTTGTGATAACGTCCTAAATATGCAGCCCAACCCGCAGCATGATGACCTGATAAAATTGAACCTGATATGACACGGCATGCAACTGGATCGAGTTCTTTGTTAATCAAATCATTGGTATTTGCACCAAGGCGTGTTTTTATCAGACGAGGATTCATTACTACAGGGCCAGCTAAAGAAATGATGCGTTCAACATCAAGTCTACCGTTTGTAAAAAGCCGTCCGATAGCAATAACGTCCTGGTAACCAAGGTGCCAGACTGTACGTTTTGCATTAACCGGGGCAAGGTAGTGAATGTGTGTTCCAACCAATCCAGCGGGATGCGGTCCATCGAATTCAACATGTTTAATATTTTCAATTTCAGGTAAGTCAAGTTCTGATTCTATTGCGGTACAAATAAATATTTTTACATTGCATAAACGCGACAGTATTTTAATTCCATCGGTGAAAGCCTGTTTTGCCTGATTGATGATGATATTGGGATTTGCAGCTAACGGGTTCGTATCAATTGCAGTAATAAATAAAGCATAAGGTGCTTCTTCCGGCACAGGAATTTTATTGTAAGGGCGGGTCCTAAAGGCAGACCATAAGCCTGATGTTAACAATGCGTCTCGTATTGTCTCAGCAGTAAGTGAATCTATCTCAGTGGTTTTATAATGTTGAAAATTTTCTTGTTCATCTCCTTCAAGATTAATCTCTATTGTGTGTAAAACACGTTTTACACCGCGTTCAATTTTGCTGACGATTCCACTTCCAGGAGAAGTAAAACGTATTGCGGGATGTGTCTTTGAAACAAATAATGGTTGTCCCAGTTTTACATGATCACCCTCGGCAATCATTAGTTTTGGTATTATTCCAGGGTAATCACTGCCAAGCAATGCGACAGTTTTTACTTGTTTGACAGTTTCAATGCGCTGTTGCGGCTGACCCATAATAGGAATAGTGAGTCCTTTCTTTATATGTATTTTTTTAATTGTATTTGCCATTTTTGTCATTGAAGCTAATAAAAACCAAGTTAATTGTTCAACATTACAATGTGATTAAAATAAACCTAAATTGGTGCATAGATGCTGTTACTTGCTCCAATATGGTTCATTTATTTATGCTCTGATGTAATTGGTCAATGTGCTTTATTCGCATAAATATGTAATACAGCCAGTAAATTCCTGCAGTTATAATGACTTTCCACCTTAATCTACTTCTAATCATGGTAATTATTTATCAAGTACCGTGCCAAGCATGAAAATATACAGATATAAAAGATTAATTACAGTAATTTTGTGATGGGCATATATCTTGCAGAAATATCAGGACAAACATGATGAATGACATCATTTTGTATTAATTAAGCGATATATTACTTATTACCATTTTCATCTGTAGTTGGTGCAGTACATGGCGTTTCAGAAAAAAATAGATTACTACTGGCAACTCTCGATAATTATAAAATGGAGTACGTGACATGAAGAATATAGTCATACTCGGTGCGGGTACCGGTGGGACATTGGTAGCAAATTTGCTACGCAGTCAACTCGATTTGAAAGAATGGCAAATCACAATTATTGATAAGTCCAGCGTTCATGTTTACCAACCGGGTATGTTGTTCATTCCATTCAAGCTTTATGGCTATAGTGATGTCTCGGATATATCACGCTCTATCAAAAAACCTATCCCAGATGAAGTACGTTTAGTTATTGCCACGATTAACCTTATCGATCATGCGAAGCAAATTATTGAAACATCTGAGGGTAACTTTTCATATGACTGGTTAGTTGCTTCCATGGGCTGCTATGCTGATGCAAATGAAGTTGATGGCCTGGCTGATGCAATGGGAAAGAATGTACATACATTTTATAATCCCAAGTCTGCCGTTGAAATGCAACAGTCACTTGAGAACATGAAAGAAGGGCGTCTTCTCGTGAATATCGCCGAGATGCCAATTAAATGCCCTGTTGCACCCCTCGAATTTGCTTTTTTAGCAGACTATTATTTCAGTAAAAGAGGAGTGCGAGATAATATTGATATTTCTCTGGTGACTCCATATAGTGGTGCATTCACAAAACCAGTTGCAAACGAAATTCTTAGTAAGGTTGCACGTGAAAAACGCATTAATGTTATACCTAATTTTTCTCTTGAAAGTGTCAATTCTGACAGTAAACAAATTAAATCTTTTGAAGGCAGTACGCTTGACTATGATTTAGTAAGTTCAATACCACCGAATGTCGGTCCTGCAGTATCTGATGATTCTGATTTGGGCGATGGTGGCGGCTTCTTTATGACTGATGCCCGAACATTAAAATCACTTAAAGCAGAACGTATATTCATACTGGGAGATAATTCAAATGTCACAACTTCGAAGGCAGGTTCCGTTGCGCATTTTGAAGCTGAAACAGTTGTAGACAATATACTTCGTGAAATTCGCGGTGAAAAAGCTCAACAAACATTTGACGGGCACGCAAATTGTTTCATTGAAACAGGTTATCACAAAGCAATGTTGCTTGATTTTAATTATGATATTGAGCCTATCCCAGGCGCATTTCCTACACCGGGTATTGGTCCATTCAGCTTGTTGAAAGAATCCTATTTGAACCACATGGGCAAAATGACGTTTGACTGGGTCTATTGGAATATGTTGTTACCTGGTTATCTTGGCAATATGCCTTTACTAACAGCACACATGAACCTGGTGGGCAAAGACCTTCGTAGGCTGCTCCGGTTAAACGTGCAAAAGCAATGTCTGTTAAGGATTTAATGTCTACAAATATTATTACAATAGAGCAGGGCAGGCCGCTTTCAGAAGCGGCGGCTTTAATGGGAGAGCATAATATTAGTGGTCTACCCGTACTGGACAGCGAGAAAAAACTTATTGGCATTATCACTGAAGCTGATTTTATCTCGGCGATGAACGTGGATGCCCACCCTCATATACAGGATTTTTTTCACAGTATCATAAGACGTCGTCGTAGTAAAAAGTCTATGGGTACGATTGTTGATGATCTAATGACAACTAAACCTTTAACTCTTAAAGCAGATGACACATTACAGCGTGCTATAGAAATTATGGATCGAAATAAAATAAAACGTATTGTTATTGTCAACGAAGAAAACCATGTGCAAGGCATTATTTCTCGCGGCGATCTACCTAAATTATTTCTAATGAAATAATCATGCTTTCGGTTTATCTGTATTAATGATGGTAAGGAAAAATGATTCAATATAATGAGGCGAAGGAAATACAATGTTCAGCTGACGAAATATTTGACATTATTATGGATATTAAATCTTACCCCGACTATATCCCCGGATGGAATACTACGGAAATATTTGAAAATAATAATGATATAATGGTTGTTAATCAGCAGATAGCATTTGGCCCGATACAATGGAGATTCAAATCATATATAACCAATCACAAGCCTGATGTCATAATTATAAATTCAGATGATAAACTCTTCACAAATTTCAAGTTGAGCTGGAAAATAACTCCGGCAGGAATTAATAAAAGTAAAGTCGACATGCATATTAATTTGTTGTTTTCATCGGGTTTACTTGAAAAACTGGCAGAAAAAATAGTTTCTAAAAAACAGGGGAATATTATTTCATTATTTGAAAACCGTGCAGAGTTTATACGCGCACAATATGCGAAAAATACAACATTAGGTATGTAGAAATACAATTTCATACACTATAACGATAAAACATAATTAGCAATGAACGACTTTACAGAATTAAATACATTTAACACACAGAACTTAAGGAGAAAGCCATGAGTAAACCTGAAATTACTGAAGATATGATTTTTGAATGCTTTGCTGCTGCTAATATGAGCTCAGACTTAAACCAAACAGCGTCATCATTTGTTGACGTTGAAGAATATGAGAATGCCGTAATGTACCCGGAATTTGCACGTTGGGCGACTAAAGCAGGGTATCCTGAATTAGCTACACTGTTTCGCAAGGTGGCGGGAGAAGAAAAATTACATGCTATTTGGTTACGTGAACTATATAGTGATATTGGTATACCAGAATGTGGTCAGGATACTCGTCGTGCAATTAATGCACTAGAAACCATACGAGCTAATTGTGATGAGCTCATTGCAATGAACCCTGATGCAGTTATAGAAAAAGCACTTATGGTCGCAGTTCGTGTTGAAGAACGTGAATACATTGATATCTATCCGAGTTTCCGTGATCAAGCGCTTGCTAAAGATGAACATGAAACAGCTGCGGTATACCAACGCGTCATCGATTCGGAACAACAGCATGCGGAATGGTTTCGTGAAGCGCTGAGTAACTACCAGGTATCACAGCTCCAGTCTCAAGCGGTCATACATTAGTAATACATGGAAAAAACGTTGACCATGCCAGAATCAACCAAATGGTGGCAGGTGCTTAATCCTGCCATCTATCTGGTTTCAATTCTTCCAGCTATTGCAGTATGGTTAATTACGGATTTAAACCATAGTGAAACCATGAGTTTGATTGTATCAACTTGTGGAGTTGTTCTGTTGCAACATGCGATTAATCTTTTTAATGATGCCAAAGACTGGCAACTGGGAGCTGACCTGGAAAAGCTTGATTCATGGGTGCGTGTCCATAATTACAATACCTCGAAAACTAACCGACATGGTGTACTAAGTTTATTTGCAGGCTGTATTATTGGTGTCTCATCTTTAATAATATATGAACATCAATCGGTGATATTTTATGCGTTTCCATTTGTTGTGCTTGGGCTGTTATATAATTATGGAAAGTATCCACTATCGTATACGACAGTAGGGGAATGGGTAACAGGAATCTGTTATGGACCAGGTGTGTTTGGTTCATTATGGTTTGTTGCCGGCCAACAATTTTCTTTAACGATGATCCTGGGTATGGTGGCTTTTTCAGCTTTCTCCATATCATTATTACTATCACATCAGCCACCACAAATATCAACCGATCGTACAGCCGGAAAAAAATCGTTTGCGGTACGTCATGGAGAAAAGATAACCTACCGTGTATCGACTTTAATGTTTTCACTTGCTCTTGTATCAGTATCTTTCGCTATGTTTCTTGTAGAAAAATTACCAACAGTATTGTTTTTATTTGTTTTTCTTTCGATATTCACTATATTTCGTTTCATTAGTTTACGCCCTAATCCTAAAAGTTTATTGCTAAATGCTAGCTTTGTATTCGTTATGCCGACTTTACTAACTATATTTATATAACGGACATTTAAAATATATTATATGCTTACTATTGGTAGAGCCTCGAAAGAAATCAAAAAAATTAATTAAATTATCATAAAGGTGTTTTGACTATGACAGCGAGTCAGGTAATGGATCCACATCCATCTGTGCTTCATAAAGATGAACTGATCCATAAAGGTTTAGAACTAATCATGGATCATCGCTATCGGAATATTCCTGTTGTCGATGATAATGGTTGTTTTGAGGGGATATTTGGTGTCAATTGTCTGTTACGACTGGTTTTACCAAAAGCATTATTTGTAGAGAGAGGCTTAAAAACTGTCCCTTTTATAAAACATACTTTGCGTGATCTAAAAATCCGTCTAAAAGAAGTCGAGGATATGCCTGTAACATATTGCATGAATCAGGACATAGAAGTCGTCACGCCCGATACACCCCTAGTCGAAACGTTACTTATCTTATACCGCACTCGAAATAGTATACCTGTTGTGGATCCAAAAAATGGAAATCTTGTTGGCATGATTTCTTACTGGGATGTAGGATCTAAAATACTCGAGCAAAATATTTAAATGCAGCATACTACCATATCAGAAATTATATTTGGTTGGGATCCAGTATGGTTCGCTGGCATACTTTTCCTCCTGACCTACTTAATGATCGTCACTGAAAAAATTAATCGTGCCATTGTCGCTCTGTTATCTGCTGGGCTAATGATTTTGGGTGGTGTGTTAAGTCAGGAAGCTGCGATGCGTGGTGTTGATTTTAATACGCTCGGTTTGTTAACTGGCATGATGGTGATTGTGGCGGTAACGCGACGCACCGGAGTGTTCCAGTTTCTTGCTGTATGGTCTGCGAAAAAGGTGAATGCTGATCCATGGGGTATTCTGGTTATGCTGTCACTAATCACAGCCGTTTTGTCCGCTTTGCTTGATAATGTCACTACTGTGTTACTGGTCGTACCTGTGACGCTTCTTATAGCAGAAGAACTTAATATAAAACCTTATCCATTTTTATTCGCAGAAATTTTCGCCTCAAATATTGGTGGAGCAGCTACTTTGATTGGAGATCCGCCGAATATAATGATTGGCTCTGCTGCTAATCTTAGTTTCACCGATTTTTTGTTTAATCTCGCACCAATAGTACTCATTATTCTACTCGTCATGTTTATTCCATTTTACTTTTTATGGGGGCGTTCATTAACTGCAACTGAATATAATCGACAGAAAATTATGAATTACAACGAGTGTCAGTCAATTACTGACATTGTATTACTGAAAAAATCATTATTTGTATTAACACTAGTACTCACAGGATTTACTGTAGCACATCATCTTCATTTGCAACCAGCCTCGATAGCAATGCTTGGTGCAGCATTATTATTATTATTGGATAATTTAAATCGGCGTTCAGATAATCAAAGTCGTAGTGTGCATGCATCTTTTGCTGAAGTTGAATGGGTGACTATTTTCTTCTTTCTGGGTTTGTTTATTATTGTACATGGGGTAGAAAGTACTGGTTTGTTGAAAACCTCTGCAGAATATATTCTTAAATTAACCGATGGTGACATGACAATCACTTCTATGACTATTCTATGGGGTTCTGCCATTGCTTCTGCCCTGGTCGATAATATTCCTTTTGTTGCTGCCACCATTCCATTAATCAAATCTATGGCACCAACTTTTGGTGGAACAGAGGCGCTCATGCCACTATGGTGGTCACTTGCCCTCGGCGCTTGTTTAGGCGGTAACGGATCTTTGATTGGCACATGCGCAAATATTATCGTTGCAGGATTTGCCGAGCGTTCTGGTAATCCTATTAGCTTTGTTCGCTTCATGCTTGGCGCATTCCCGCTTATGCTAGCCAGCATAGCCATTAGCAGTGTTTATATTTATCTACGATATCTATAAATAAAATTGTAATACAGCTGGTATTTTCATTATTCTGTCAAAAGTAATGCAGATAATTAAAGCATGCACTAAATGAGTGCGCGAGTGTTTTTCAAAGTATTTATTATGTAAAGAAATATATCTATTTTACAAACACTTATAATAATACGTTAAATAATCCACTTCGGTATGATTCTTGAATAGGAACTTAGATAAGAATTTAACTCTGATAGTCAACTGCTAAATCGGTATTATTCGATAAAAACAGACTATCGTAATGTAATTTTAAAATCATATGATTTTTTATAGTGTTTACAAATATGTTTACTAACCTTTTTGTAAAGGGAGCCAGGGATTATGACCATGTTAGCAAGCGCTGTGTCTAACCAATACGTTTTTTCATTTAACGATGGAGATGGACATAATAAAAAATTACTAGGCGGAAAAGGTGCAAATCTGTGTGAAATGACACAGATCGGTATAAACGTCCCACCGGGTTTTGTTATTAGTACCGACGCCTGTCTTGCATATCTTGAAACAGATGATGATCTTTTACCTGTCACCTTAATGGATGAAGTGAAATCACAAATTGATTTATTAGAGCAGGCGACAGGAAAGGGTTTTGGTGATTCAGCTAATCCTTTACTGGTCTCAGTACGTTCCGGCTCGGCGCTTTCGATGCCCGGTATGATGGATACAATTCTTAATCTTGGACTCAATGAAACTACCTTGCCGGGACTAATTAAGCAAACAGGTAATGAGCGTTTTGCATATGATGCCTATCGCCGCTTCATACAGCTGTTTGGCAAGGTTGCACTGGGCATTGCCGACGAAGTTTTCGATGAACCCTTTGAGGAATTAAAACGACAGGCAGGTGTGAATGCCGATATTGGTCTGACTGCTGAACATCTTAAAGAAATCAGTAATGTGTTTCTTACTGTTGTTCACCAGGCAACGGGACGTCCATTCCCTCAAGATGTTTATGAACAATTAGAAATTGCGATCAAAGCCGTTTTCAAATCCTGGATGGGTAAACGAGCAATTGATTATCGTCGTGAGTTTAATATCACACGGGACATGGCGAATGGTACTGCTGTCAATATTGTCACAATGGTATTTGGTAATATGGGCATGGATAGTGCTACCGGCGTGGGCTTTACTCGTAACCCAGCAACCGGTGAAAATATTATGTATGGTGAATACCTGGTCAATGCACAGGGTGAAGATGTTGTTGCAGGTATACGTACCCCCAAACCTGTTCTGGAACTGGAACAGGAAATGACGGACATGTACCGCCAACTCGTTGAGCTACGTAATCGACTTGAAAGCCATTACAAAGAAATTCAAGATTTCGAATACACCATAGAGAAGGGTGTTTTATATTGTTTACAAACACGTAATGGTAAAATGAACGCTGCGGCAAAAGTTCGTACATCTGTCGAAATGGTTAAAGAAAAACTACTTAACAAAGAACAAGCTTTGTTACGTGTAGACCCTGAAGAACTTGAACAATTACTTCATCCGGGACTTGATCCCTCATCACAGGCAATAGCAGTTGCTCAAGGCTTACCTGCCTCACCTGGTGCAGCATCAGGTGTTGTGGTTTTTGATGCAGATAGAGCTGAGTTACTGGGAAAAGCTGGTGAGAAAGTTATCCTTGTTCGCGAAGAAACTAAACCGGAAGATATTCATGGATTTTTTGCAGCAGAAGGTATTCTTACCAGCCGAGGCGGTAAAACTTCACATGCAGCGGTTGTTGCTCGAGGCATGGGTAAACCATGTGTCGCTGGTGCGGAAGGTATTAAAGTCAACACGCATAAACGACAGGCTGTGGTCGGTGGAACAGTATTGTTTGAAGGTGATGTCATCACTATTGATGGTGGCAATGGTAGTGTCTATCTTGGTGAGATTGAAACCGTACCCCCCGAGTTTTCTGATGATCTTCACACCTTGTTGAAATGGGCCGATGAAATTGCAGTCCTTTCTGTTATGGCAAATGCAGACACTGTTGAGGCAACAAAAAAAGCCGCAGAATATGGCGCAAAAGGAATAGGTTTATGTCGCACTGAACGAATGTTTAATGCTCAAGATCGCTTACCTATTGTAGTAGACATGATTCTTGCTAATACAACAGAGGAACGACAACAGGCACTGGATCGATTGCGACCAATACAACGTGCTGATTTTAAATCTCTGTTTGAAGTGATGTCACCGCATGCGGTAACTATTCGTTTACTTGATCCTCCGATTCACGAATTTCTTCCTACTGAAAAACAATTGGAAAGAGAACTTGCTCATCTTGAGCAGCTTAAAAATACGGTAGAAGGTGTAGGTGATTTAATGGGTACTCTATGGTTATTGAAAGGGCAAGAAAACCACGCCATCGATGTTGCGAAACCCTTTGGTGAAGGAGGGCGTGAACTTGTTGAAGCAGCTATAGCAAAAAAAGAATTGATGCTCATGAAAGTTCGCGAGTTGTTTGAGGTTAATCCTATGCTTGGTCATCGTGGTGTACGCCTCGGAATTACCTATCCTGAAATATATGCAATGCAAATAAGAGCGGTATTAGAAGCGGCTGCTGAGTGTAAAAAAGAAGGGATAAAAACACATCCAGAAATCATGGTGCCTCAGGTATGTACAGTCCAGGAATTATTAAAGGTCAAAGACATTGTTGATCAGGTCCGTGTTGAGGTTGAAAAAGAATATAACGTTGAGTTGGAATTCGAATTTGGCAGCATGATTGAAGTGGTACGTTCCTGTATGCGTGCAGAAAGTTTAGCCGAAGTTGCAGAATTTTTCTCGTTTGGCACCAATGATTTGACTCAGGCAAGTTTTTCTTTTTCCAGAGAAGATGCTGAGAATAAGTTTTTACCCATGTACACAGAAAAGGAAATATTACAGGACAATCCGTTCGAAGTTCTTGATATCAAGGGAGTGGGTAAACTTATGCAAATCAGTGTTGAATGGGGCCGAAAAACAAATCCTGGTTTACGTGTCGGAATCTGTGGAGAACAGGGAGGGCATCCCGAATCGATACACTTTTATCACCACATTGGTTTAAATTATGTTTCATGTTCTGCACCACGTGTACCCATTGCAAAACTCGCAGCCGCACAAGCAAAACTTATGGAAGATTCTTATCATTTAAACTAGGCAAATATTTATATCTCTACATACTGAAGCTCTAGTTGAAATACTACTTGGTGCTTTAATTTATCATATTCACCTTTTAACTATAAATGATATTTTGAGTAGTCGCCAGATATTTTTATCAATGATACTTCTTTTATAATCCAGTTATAATAACTGCGTTAAGTGTAAGATACCGTTGCGAGTCTTTTCTGGGGCGCTGAGAAATCAATAATGCATTTTAAAACGCTAGCACGAGCCAGGTTAGAAAGTGAGTTTGAATATTTTATGACATGGTTTAATTATCCTAGAAAACTTTGATAATTTATTACTGTCATGCAATGTTCTATAGCTTAACTTTATAAATAAATAATCACTTTTTGAGTTTCCGAGAAAAGTAAAAATAAATTGTATATGTCACAATAGTAAAATATTTTATGCACTATTATTAAGTGTAAGTTAATATTTTAACTTAAGCGCTTACAGTCGGCTGTCAAACATTATTTTTAAATAGTTAATCTTATTTTTACATTGTAACTGGAGAAATTCAGTGTGTATTCTAAATAATATTATTTAAATTATGTGAGTAAAAGTACGTATTACAAGTATACCGATCACTAACTATTATTTTTAACATTGTTAGACGCAAGAGACTTAAAAAATCCTCGGTGGCAACACCGTGCCGGTTCGATTCCTGGACAATAGCTGAAGTCGCAGTCGTTTGAAGTCATTAGTTTAAGTTCTAATCCTTTTGTGTGTTGCTGAATAAATAATCGGGATAAGTACTAAACTAACCAAAATAGAAAAACTCAAACCAAATACAATAACAATGGCTAATGGCTGTAACATTTCTGAGCCTTCGCCAAGTCCAATTGCGAGTGGCAACATGCCTATTACAGTTGTTAGTGTAGTCATTAGAATAGGGCGGAGTCGTAATTTTGCAGCCATGACAATAGCATCCTGAATTGAATGATTGTTAGATTCTGCCAGTTTCTGTCGGGATAACTCAATTTGCTCGACGAGTACGATGGCGTTATTCACTACGATACCTGATAGCATAATAATACCTAACCATACAGGCATGGTTACTGTTAAAGAAAACAAACTCAGTCCAATGGTGGTACCGATAAACATGAAGGGGACACCCATCATAATAACAAGCGGGTTAGTGAGCGACTCGTATTGAATCGCCATCACAACAAAAACAAGAAACAAAGCCAGTCCAATCAGAATCAGGGTTTTATTTTCGCTTTCATGCTTGGCTTTGAATGTATCACTTTCATATAAGGTATAACCCGCTGGCATCTCTAGCTGTTCTAATTGTGTATTTACCTTTTCTTCTATATCCGAGAGCGAGGTATTTGGGTTGATTGATGCACTGATTTCAACAATTCGACGCTGGTTATCTCGTTTAATTCTTGAGGGGGTTCGTTGAACTTTTAATGTCGCAACATCTTTTAAACGAATAATTTTATCATTAATTACACTCACAATAAGATTATTCAAATGATTGCGACTATTTGTGGTATTTTTAGGGAGTTTTAAAAATATATTGTATTCTTTATCATCTTGCAGAATAGCAGAGATGTTTAAACCACTCATGGCTAGTCTTACAGCTTGCCCAATTTTGTCGACACTAACCCCAAGGCTGGCCGCTCTTAAGCGATTAATTTTAACAGCTAACTCATCTGAAAAGTCTTCGTAATTATGTGAGATATTTCTGAACTCTTTAATCGGTTTGAGTTGATTAACAACGGCAGTACCGAGATTTTTTAGCACCTTAACATCAGGACCCTGGATACGCAGACTAAAATCATCATCTCCACGGCCAATACGAATACCTCTGACGCCTTGTACTCGTAACCATACCTTAACACCAACAAAGTTAAGTTTTTTAATTTGCTTACGCATTTTTCGTACAAAATCTTCTGTTGAAACATTTCTTGCAGAAGAAGTGTGTAACTGAACTTTCAGGCTGCTGTAACGACTTGATTCCCGTTGGAACCGACCAAAAACAAAACCACCAGCTGTGGTAAAGACTTTATCGACTTCTTTTTGTTTAATAAAAAAGTTTTCCAGCTTTTTAACAGTGGCGTCCATGTCTTCAAGTTGAGTACCAGCATCACTGCGAACAGTAACACGTATCAGACCTTCATCGACTTTGGGTAAAAAGCTGTCTTTTAACGTGGTAAATAGAAAGAGAGAAGCAATAAACATAGTTAAAAGAATCAATAAAAATGTTTTCGGTTTTTTAAGTATGCGTTCAAGAATCGATATATATTTAATGCGAACTTTAGCTACAAAGTTATCAGTCATTAATTGCACTTTTGATGGGGATGATATACCAATACGTGTGCTTAACGCCGGAACAATCGTGGTAGCAACAAGTAAAGAAGTTAGCATGGCGGCAGATAAGGTATAGATAAGCTCATTAAATAATAAGCCAACCAGGCCACCAATAAACAAAAAGGGGAGAATCGCGGCAAGGTTAGTACTGGTAGAAGCAAACATGGCGCTGGTTATTTCTGCCGCGGCGTCAGTTGCCGCTTTAACTTTGTTAGTCTCAGTGGTTTGATGGCGGTTAATGTTTTCCATCATAATAATCGTATTATCTACTAACAGGCCTACACCTAGGGCGATACCACCCAGCGTCATAATATTGAGTGAAAGGTTACCTAAAGCCATAATGATAAAGGTTGAAAATATCGCAAGTGGTATGGCTGTACCAATGACTAATGTTCGACCCAGATGCCCTAAAAACAAATAAACGACAAGCATTGCAAGCACTGCGCCTGAAATAACGGCCAGGGTTGCATTGTTAATGGCATGTTTTACAAATATAGATTGATCATCGACAACACTGACGGTGATGTCTTCTGGAATAATGTTTTGTGAGTTTAGTTTGGTTATATGGGCCTTAACGGTTTCAACGACCTGAACGGTGTTAGCTTGAGGCTGTTTTTGGATAGAAAGTTTAATGCCCGGTTCTTTGTTTAATCGAATGCGTAATCGTTCTTCAGCATTGCTATCAATAATTCGCGCGACATCCGATAGCTTAATTAACTGAATGGGCTGATTTTTATTTTGCACGCGTTTAATAATTAGCTGTTCTAAGTCGGAGAGAGTGTTAAATCGACCTTCTGTACGAACACTGATTTCTTTTTTATTAGCTAATAATCGACCACCCGCGATATCCTGGTTTTCATTTTGAATTTGTGCAATGACATCATCATAATTCATTCCAAGTCGGGCAAGTTTTTCCTGGTCCAGTATGACTTGGAATTCTCTAACCGTACCACCACCAACTTCAGCAGAAGCGACGCCAGGTAAATTAATTAACCAATTACGAAATTCATAATCTACCCAGTCTCGTAATTCTACGGTGTTTCGTTTGTTTGAGCTGACCGCATATTCCATGACGGGGATTTGCATAGGGTCACGTTTATATATAACAGGAGGATCGATGGTCTCTGGTAAAAAGCGTTTTGCACGATCAAGCCGGGTACTGGCATCTCTTAATGCGACATCAATGTCGGTACCATAGGGAAAGCCAAGATCTAATGACATTCTTCCTTCGCTGGTACTGGATTGAACTGAAATGGCGCCATCTGTTATTGCTAGTTGTTCTTCTACCTGGCGAGTAATTTTGTCTTCCATTATTACGGTAGGTACATTCGCATCGAAAATTCTAACACGAACTTCAGGGTAAATTAGCTGCGGTAACAGGTTGATACGGAGTTCATCTAAGGAAAAAAAACCGAGTAGTAGCACGGTTAATGAAAGCATGAGTACACTAACAGGTCTGCGAGAAGACCAGGAGGCTAAACCACCTGTACGATAATTTTTTGTGTCCATTTATTTTTTTGTTACGCTTTTCTTACTTTTTTCTGCTTTATCACTAATGATGTTTACTTTTTTATTTTTAGCTAAACTTTGAAATCCTTTGGTAACCACTTTTTCATCTAGCTTAAGTCCTGAAAGAATCTCAACCCAGTTATTTATTTGAATACCAGTGTTTATACGGACGATTTCAGTTTTATTTTCTTGATTGATCCTAAAAACATATTCGCCAATGCTATCGTTTCTAATTGCAGCTATTGGTACGACTAAACGGGGAGCGGTCGTAGTGTTTATTTCTATTCGGCATAACTGACCAGGTAAGGCACCTTGTGGAATGTTATCAAATATAATTTCTATGGTTCCCTGTCGTGAAATATTGTCAATGGTAGGATGAATTCGTAAAATTTTGCCATTAAATTTTTCATCACCTAATGCATCTACCCGGATAGCGACTGCCATGTTTTCTTTGAGCTGACTAATCGACAACTCTGAAAGCGATAAGGTGATTTTTAAGCGACTGACATCAGCTAATGTGAGGATATGACTGTGTAACGGGACCACGTCTCCCGTTTCTTGTAAGCGTTCTGTAATAATGCCTGTCATTGGCGCATTAATTTTTGAGTAAGATAAACGCGTTTTAACCAGATTTTCTTCGGCACCCGCTTCTTCAACCTGGGTTTGTGCCCGGGCTAGCTGTTCTTCAGAAGCTAGTTTACGAGGAATGAGTCGTTTTAGTCGTTTTAAGTCAAGTTTTGCCTGGCGATGCTGAGCGCGTGCTTTTTCAAACTCACGAATTAAAATGGCGTCGTCGAGAACGGCTATCAGCTGGCCTTTTTCTACCTTGTCACCGGGATAAAAAGGTAAACTTTTTATTCTGCCAGATTCCTGGTTATGGATTCGCACGGTACTGAAAGCTTCAATAGAACCGGTAACAAGTTGTTGCTCGGTTAAGCCCTGGCGTTTAACAGTGGCAACATGCACATTGACGGCTTTACCTTTATGGGAACGTGAGCCGGCTTTGTCATTACAGGCCGCAAGTAGCCCTATCATCGTTATGGATAATAAGGTTATAGTTATTTTATTTAAAAATCTGAGCATGTTCATGTTTTCGTCTAAGTAACTAGGACAACCATTTTTTAGAATAATTTAGTTTAACATGTAATAATAACTATAGAATATAGTTAAAGTTTCTATAATTTAGAGGTAATAATGCTCCACAGTCGTTATACCAGTGCGCCAGAAGGCGGAAGAAAGGATATTCGCAACCTCAAGCGGATATTCCCCTATATCTGGGAGTATAAGGGGCGTGTTTTAATCGCGTTACTGAGCCTTATTTTATCGAAAGTCGCGATCGTTGGTATTCCGCTGGTATTTAAAGAAATTATCGATATTTTAGATACACCCGATAAAGCTGCCGTCGCGATACCGATTGCTCTATTCTTGCTTTATGGTGCCGCCAGGATGGCGGGTTCATTGTTTAATGAAGTGCGTGATGCTGTTTTTGCCAGGGTACGCTATCGCGCTATGCGTCGACTTTCTAATAAAGTCTTGTCTCACCTTCATAACCTTTCTTTACGTTATCACCTGGAGCGGCGTACCGGTAATGTTGTTCGTGATCTTGAAAGAGGCACCAACAGTATCAGCCAGATTTTGAATTACCTGGTATTTAATATTATTCCTACCTTTGCAGAATTTGCTTTAGTGGCTTTTATTTTACTTGGGCAGTATGAAGCCAAGTTTGCATTAATCACATTTTCAACTGTCGCGATTTATATTATTTTTACTTTAATGGTGACTGAATGGCGTATGCATTACCGTCATAAAATGAATGCCTTAGATTCAGAATCAAATGGTCAGGCAGTTGATAGCTTAATTAATTACGAAACGGTTAAATATTTTAATAACGAATCATTTGAAGTGAATCGTTATGATTCAACTTTATCTGAGTGGGAGAATGCAGCGGTTACCAGTCAAACCTCGATGTCCATTTTAAACTTTGGGCAAGGTGCCATTATTGCTGTTGGTTTAACCTTTATTATGATTTATGCCGGTCAGGGTGTCATTGATGGAAAGATGTCACTGGGTGACCTGGTTCTGATTAATACCATGATGTTACAGTTATTTATGCCATTAAGTTTCTTAGGCATTATATACCGCATGTTAAAACATACCCTGGCCGATATGGATATGGTCTTTAACTTGTTAGATGAAGAGATGGAAATTAAAGATGCCAAGAATGCGAAAGAACTGCAGCACAAACAAGGCAAGATCAGTTTTGAGCATGTCAATTTTTCATATCAGTCTGACAGGGAAATTTTACATGATGTTACTTTTACTGTTGAGCCTGGACAAAAGCTGGCGATTGTTGGGCATTCAGGTTCAGGTAAGTCGACTTTAGCGCGTTTGTTATTCCGTTTTTATGAAGCGACTAGCGGACGAATTTTATATGATGATCAGGATATCTCACAGGTTACCCAGTCAAGCTTAAGGCAATTGATAGGTATTGTTCCCCAGGATACCGTGTTATTTAATGAATCGATTCATTATAACATCGAGTATGCAAAACCGGGTGCGACAAAAGAAGAAATTATTAGGGCTGCGAAACTCGCTAATATACATAGCTTTATTGAAGGCTTGCCGGATGGTTATGACACCGCGGTAGGGGAACGTGGTTTAAAACTCTCTGGTGGAGAAAAACAACGCCTGGCTATAGCCCGGGTTATTTTAAAAGGCTCGCCCATTTTAATTTTTGATGAAGCTACCTCATCATTAGACTCACAATCTGAAAAAGTTATTCTTGAAGCGCTTAGCACAGTGGCTCAAGCTCATACCACGCTTGTGATTGCGCACCGCTTATCAACAATTACCGACTCAGACCAAATCCTGGTGATGGATAAAGGCAGAATTGTCGAGCAGGGCACACATCAATTATTGCTAGAAAAATCAGGAACTTATGCTGATATGTGGGCGTTACAGTTACAGGAATCGATTGAAGAGCGTGTTTAAAAGCATCTGAAATTAAAGCTAATTAGTCGAAAAATAGTGATAATCCATATTGTTTCAGGTTAAAAAACACTATAATACGGCTCTCAAACGAGCTCGAGGTCTATCATGAATCAATCTAAAGTTAATTTTACTCCAGACATTAAAATGGAACTGGAACAAAGCAGTTGTGCGGGTACTGAACCTTTTGCTTTGCAAGTACTTGATGACAGCATGGAGCCCGAGTTTAAAAAAGACTGCATAATTATTATCGATACTTCGGCTAAGGTTCAACATGAATGTTATGTTATGGCATCCGTTGAAAATGGTTACATTTTTCGCCAGTTATTAATTGAAGATGATAAGTATTTTATTGCGCCACTGAATGAAGCATACATGCATGAAAAACGGGAAGTCACGTTTGAGCAATTAGAAGGTGTTATTGTTCAACAAGCCAGCCCAAAAGGTAAACGTAGCGAACGTAAGCGCTACGAATGATCTCAGTAAGTTAGTACAACGAGCGCAAAGTTTGTAACAATATATTCTTTGCACTCTTTGCGTTAAATCAGAAATTAGCTATTTAGGCGCCAATTGATCTTCACGTAAGTTTGTTGTGAAGTAATCTATCGCATCATCTTCATCAACTTCTTTTTCGTCCCTATCGTACAAAGGCTGTTCGTAATCACTCCAGCCTCTTAATCCTGTTTTTAGCGAAACAACATTTTTATATCCCATTTTTTGCATAACTTCACAGGCGAAAATGCTTCTGTTTCCAGAGCGACAGGCAACGATCACTTCGTTATCTCTTGCTTCGACGAGTTGCGGAACGGTTTCTTCGTATTCCCATTCACAGGCGGTCTCTAAAACGCCCCTGGGTACATTAATAGAATCTTTAATGTGCATCGCATCAAACTCATAGGGCTCGCGAATATCTAACAGCAGCAGGCTTGGGTTTTCTTGTAAACGTTCTTCTAAGTCCCAGGGGAATATTTCTTTTACATTTTTTGCGCTTTCAGCAACAAGATCATTAAATTTAATCATTTTCTTTCTTTACTTATTAAAGCCGCGTTGTACTGCCATAACGGCCGCTTCAACACGTGAGTGAACATCAAGTTTACGTAATATCGCTTTTACATGAAGCTTAACTGTACCGTCAGAAATGCCAAGATTACGCGCGATTGCCTTATTACTTTGACCTTCAGCTAATAATCCGAGTATTTCAGTTTCTCTAGGTGTAAGAATTGAAAACGGACTATCACTTTTTTCATCTTTCTCTGAAGATTTTCCCTGTACGGCTTTAGCAAGTATAGGCGCGAGGTCAGGTGCAACCACTGTTTTACCGCCAACAATATCACGTAAAGCCAGAACAAGTTCATCAGGTTCCATGTCTTTTAACAGGTAACCTTGTGCCCCTGAACGTAATGACTTTAATAAATCGTTTTCATCAGTGCTGGTTGTTAGCATAACAATCGGTAATGATTCATTTTTTTCACGAAGCATAGCCAAAACTTCAAGACCATTGATGCCAGGCATACGCATATCAAGAAGTATAATATCCGGGTTTAAATCATCTACAAGACGTTGCGCTTCAAATCCACTGCCTACGGATGCCACAATCTCTATGCCTCGACTTGCTAACAAGCCTTCCAGCCCGACCCGAAACAGAGTGTGATCATCTATAAGTAACACGCGTAAATTATTCATGGCAGTATCTTAGGTTCGGGTGGTGAGACAAGTACCGGTTTCTTATTATCTTTTTGCGATGGCAATTCTGTATGGCCAAATTCTAAAAGAATACGCGTTCCTTCATTCGGTTCACTTTCTATTTTAACTGTACCACCGATACGTTTGGCACGCTCATGCATAATACTTAAACCAAGATGATCACCAAGGGTATCTTCAGCTTCAGGAACATTCTTTATACCGATACCATCATCTTCAATTAGTACCCGGCAATCACCCTGTGTATCACTACGTAAAATAACCCGTACGGTATGAGCTTGACTGTGTTTGCGAATATTGTTTAATGATTCTTGTATGATACGTAATGCCTGAACTTCTATGCTGGCAGGCAAATGTAAAACGTTCCATTCTTGTTGCAGGAAGATAGAAATATCTGTTTGATATTGAAAACGTTCTATTAAATGCTCAACTGCCGGAATTAATCCCCGTTTATCAATAGGCGCACGGAAATGAGTAATTAACTCACGTAATTCTGAGTAAGCTTCATCGATATTGTTTTCTATTTTTTCAAGCTCATGCCAGACATCGGGTTCTTGTCCACCGCGTAAAGTTTCGTCCAGGACTCTAACCTGGAAGCGTAGACTAGCTAATGTTTGAGCTAGTGAGTCATGTAATTCATGGGCAAGGCGGTTACGTTCTTCCATCAATGATAACCTGTTAGCTTCATCTTCTGAGCGTGCCTTGTCAATCGCCATACCGAGATGACGCCCTATGCTTGTTAACAAGTCTTCAATTTCTGCCTGGTTATGGAATTCCCGATTATTTACAAAAAGGTTATAAACGCCTAAAGTTTGGCCACGATATTGTAGTGGTACGGCTATCATGCCCACATCATCGTGTTTATCGTTAAAGAAACTACGTCCTAAAATTTTGTCACACTTAACCACGCTGTCTTGAAAATGTACTTTCCCATCTTTGTAAGCAATACCACACAAACACTCGCTGGATGGAATTAACTGTTCTTTTTCCATGAGGTCATCATCAAGACCTACGCTAGCTACCAGGCGCATCTGATCATTGTCGGTTAATAGACGGACTACTGCGGCGCGAGCATGAACAACATCTTTAAGTGTAAATAAAAAACGCGATAGTAAATCATCAAGGTCACGAGAGTTATTAATGCTTGCTGCCACATCGTAGATAATTTCAAGTGAATGTGTTTTTCTCTCAATATGTTTGGTTTGTTTTCTAACCTGGCTTTGCATATCTAGCGTGAGCGTTTCTAATCGATCACTTAGGACGTTAATACCTTTAAATAGATCAGTGAATTCACCTTGGGCTTTTACAGATATACGGGCAGAGTGATTATCTTCTAGCATTTCTTCTGACCAGTCACGAAGATTTTGTAATGGGGCCAGAAAATTGTAGCGAACTTGTTTAAGTAAAATAACTAATAGATAGATGGATGCGATAAACAGAACAGGAATAATGTAATAAAAAACCGGATTCTGGGTTGT
>CAMYJG010000003.1 GCA_947258695.1 uncultured Ectothiorhodospiraceae bacterium
AGTAAATTATCAAAATTATGGTCACCTATTCTTAAATACCTTGAAGAAAATTCAAATGTCGACTTACGTTTTGCAACAGCACGAAATATTAATACTTTTGAAAAACGTCTGGTCACGGGTAAATATGACATCGTATACATGAATCCCTATCACTATACCGTATTTCATGACAAGCAAAATTATAATGCCTTTGCAAAAGCGAAAAAGAAGAGATTGAAAGGCATTATCGTTGTAAAAAAAGACAGTCCTTACAAAACACTCAATGACCTGGATAACTCAGAATTTGCGTTTCCTTCAAACGCATTTGCCGCTAACCTGGTGCCAAGAGCAGTATTAACAAAAAAAAATCTGTCCTACTCATCAAAATATGTGTCATCGCATGACTCGGTTTATCGTAATATTGCACGTGGTCGTTACCCCGCAGGTGGCGGTGTCATGCGTACCTTCAAAAATACATCTCCTGAATACCGTGACAAGTTAAGAATACTTTGGAAATCTGATGGCTATACACCACATGCTTTCGCAGCACATCCACGTGTTCCAAAAGAAATTGTCGATAATTTACAAAAAGCTCTTTTAAATATGGAACAAGATCCAAAAGGAAAAGCGTTACTGAGAAATATCAGGTTAAAAGGAATTGAAAAAGGAACTGATAAAGAATGGGATGATGTACGTGCGCTAAATATCGAGTCTTAGGGCTCAATAATTGAATGTTAACGGCTGTGATACACCACGATATCCATGCCCTTGACTTCAATCATGCCATCTTCTGTCATCTGTTTTAATACTCGCCCAACCGTTTCACGCGAGCAGCTGACTATGCGCCCTATTTCCTGGCGTGAAATATGAATTTGTGTGCCTTCTGGGTGTGATAACGCAGTTGGCTCATGACATAAATCAAGCAAGGTTCGCGCAATGCGACCAGCAACATCCATCGACGTCAAAAGACTAATTTTGTGAGTGGATTTTAATAAACGTACCGATAATTGATAACCTACTATGGTTAGAATTTCAGCATGCTGTTCTTTGAGCTCCTTTTTTACCAGAGTCTCAAACCTATCATAATTAATTTCAGCTAATTCACACGCCGTTCGCGCCCTGACCATTGCAGATCGTTCTGTATCCTGAATAAACAGGCCTATCTCGCCAATAAAATCCCCTTTATGTAGATAACCGAATATAACTTCACGACCATCTTCATCAGTACTAGTGACTGCAACAGAACCTTCAACTATGTAGTACAACTTGTTTGCTGTATCCCCTTCCCTGAAAATAATACCTTTTTTAGGAAATTTTCGACGTTCACAAAATGATAAAAAATGTTTTAGCGTTTCATCATTTAATGGTGGCACCTTAGGAATATTTTTTTCATTTATAAAAAGTGGCATTCTTTTCTCTCAAATATATTTATATATCTATTTATATATCCATTGTTTTGCTTAAATCATCATTAAACATAAAAAAATATAAAGACATATTTACATAGATATTACATGTCTTTGCTTCTTATAAAAAGCATTTTTACGTGACAATTATTAACATATTCCCTTACTAAAACTGCTAGGTTGATCACAGAAATTGGCTAGATAAAACGTTTCTGCAGCCGCTAAGCTTGAGTGTAAGTTATATGGATATTTATTTTAACAGCAATTGATTTTTTAATTGCTAGTCACGAACCGCTAATGAGAGATGTATGTCATGAATACTGCAATTTGTGAAATTCCAAAACTAGAATCTAAAAAAGATTCAAATATACACCCACACCAAAACTTTGTAACGCGTGATAAACGTAATGAAGACCTCGGTCATCAAAGTGGTGTTGTCTGGTTAACAGGCCTCTCAGGAGCGGGCAAATCAACCATTGCCAGTTTAGTAGAAAGAATGCTGTTTCAACAAGGTTACACCATATCAATATTAGACGGTGACACGCTTCGCACCGGACTAAACAATGATTTAGGTTTTAGCAAAGAAGACAGGGAAGAAAATCTACGCCGCACAGGTGAAGTGGCATCAATTTTTGCTAATACCGGCCATATCGTTCTGGCTTCTTTTATTTCACCTCACCATAAAGGTAGAGAATCAGTCAAAAGCATTGTTGGCGACAACTTTTACCTGGTGCATGTACATGCAGACATCGATGATTGTATTTCACGCGATCCAAAAGGTCTTTACAAGAAAGCCATGTTTGGTGGGATTGAAAATTTTACCGGTATTGGTCAGGAATATGAAAAGCCTGAAGTTACAGATTTAACGATTAATACTTCTGATTCCTGTGTTGCAGATAGCGCAATGCAACTGGTGTCATTCATTAAATCGAAATTTGAACTGTAATCTATCTTGTTATGATGAAGGGCGCTTTATATGTCGGACGTACCTATCTCTAAAGATTTAACCGCGTTGCAAGATATCTCTGAAAGTAAAATATCTCTTGGCTTCCTGTTTTTAACATTCTTAAAAATAGGAAGTCTCGCGTTCGGTGGTTACATGGCATTAATTTCCGTAATAGAAAATGTCATGGTTAAGAAACATAAATTAATTAGCCACCAGGACATGCTAGACGGCGTCTCTCTTGCCAATTTATTACCTGGGCCAATAGCAGTTAATGTTGTTGCTTTCACTGGATATCGAGTACGTGGCCACCTGGGAGCTATTGTCAGCACTACCGCCGTAATACTCCCTTCATTCATATTAATTCTCGGATTAAGTTATATCTATTTTAACTTTGGTGAAGTAGTCAATTTTAAAAATATCTTCTCAGGCTTTATGCCTGCTGTTGCAGCCATTGTCTTTAGTGTCGCGTGGCGACTAGGCAAAAAAACATTAACGGGTAACATTGAATATGTAATAGCTATTATTGCAGCAACCACATTATTTTTTATTCCCCTGGCATTTAAAATATATGTTCCTGTTAGTTTAATGTTTTTCGCTGGTCTGGCAGGATATTTTCTTTTTAATGATAAAAGTAAAAATCTAACAACTAATAAACCGTTAGCAAAATTATCAAACAAGCAGCGGCTCGTAACAATTTCTTTACTTTTAATATTAGTGTTTCTATGGTTTTACCCGCTACCGATAGATAAAAATAGCGTCTTATTTTTAGCTATTACTTTTTCCAGTATGAGTTTAATGTTATTTGGTGGAGGCTATGTTTTCATTCCTGTTATCGGAAGTATAGTCGTTCTCCAAAATGGCTGGCTGACATCACAAGAATTCAATGACGGAATAGCGCTAGGCCAGGTGACACCCGGTCCGATTCTGATCAGCGCAACGTTTATTGGTTATAAAGTAGCTGGTTTCTGGGGTGCACTGTGGTCCACAATAGGTATATTTGCAGTCCCAGCAATTTTAATGATAGTAGCCTCACGCTGGTTTGATTTTTTACGCCAGTCGTCACATACCCAGGCCATTATGCATGGAATACATAGTGCCGTCATCGGCATGATAGCTGTCGCCGCTTTCATTATTTTTAAATCGTCTTTCCCTGCCTGGAATATTGACGAACTACTTAATTCTTGGCCACTTATTGCAATTTTTATTGCTTCACTTATCGGCTTAATTAAATTTAATCTGGATGTTATCTGGATTATTCCTCCAGCGGGTCTGCTGGGATACCTCTTTTTATAATTATTTATCAGGAGATAAAAATGCAATCGATATTTATGGTTGGTGAACAACGCTCTGGTTCAAATTTACTTCGCGTCATTCTTAACGAATCAAGTAAAATAGCTGCACCACACCCACCACACATTTTACAACGCATGATGCCTCTACTCCCGGTATATGGAAATTTAGAAAACGCTAAAAACTTTAAAAAATTAATCGAAGATGTGTGTCGATTAGTTGAGTTAAATCCTGTGCCATGGGATAAAGTAAAGCTAGACCGCAAGGAAATTCTTAAGCGCTGCCATGAAAAATCATTGATCGCTGTTTATGGTGCGGTAATGGATCTGTATGCCGAAGCGCATAATGCCACTGCCTGGATTTGCAAAAGCATGCAAAACATTCAATGGGCAGATGAACTAAATATATATTTTAATAACCCGAAATATATTTACTTATACCGCGATCCACGTGATGTTGCTCTTTCATTCACTAAAGCTGTCATAGGTGAAAAACATCCTTACTTCATAGCAAAACAATGGAATAAATTACAGGAGTTATGTATTGCGCAAATGAACTGGCACGGAACCGAAAACATTTTCCCGATTAGTTATGAAGAACTGGTAAAAGATCCTGAAGATATTGTACAAAACCTTTGTCAATTCCTGGGTATAGAATTTTCAAGTAAGATGCTTGATTTTCATAAATCTAAAGAAGCCGAACGCAGCGCTAAATCAAGTTCTTTATGGGAAAACTTAAGTCAACCTATCAATTCAAGTAACTCTAAAAAATTCTTGACTGAATTAACAACAGAAGAGATTAAAATCATAGAATCAATAACCGGTGATGTTATGGACACACTTGGTTATGAACGCGCCGTTGTTAAGAAAGGTGAAGAGCTTACTTTCTCAGAGCAAGACATTGAACGTTTTGCGCAGGAAAATGCTGACGCAAAAGCTAAAAAAGCCTCTCAAATTGACCCGAGCGATCTTAAAAGACGAAAATTACAAACAGGTTTTATTAACCAGATCGCTGGTAAGACTGCTGCATAGCTCAGCAACAACACCTTTAGTTTAGTCCCATGATTGCAATAACATGAATGGTTTTGCAATCATGGAACAAATTACTATTACCTTAAATAAAGTCGGTAATTTACTATTTCTACATACCTTTCTATATAGTAGTACTTCATACTGAATTCGTTTTACCATAATTTTCGTGTGTAAATATGATATAACACGACTGTTATCTACATATGTATCAATTTTTGTATTAGTATTTAAACAATCCATCACTTCGAGTACTGATGCATGACGTCACAAACTGCGAATATCTTAATTGTTGAAGACGATGAACTAAGTAGAGAGCTTTTAAAAAGACGGCTGGAAGCCGATCATCACAAAATTACTAGCGTTTCTGGCGGCACTAAAGCGCTCAGCTTATTAAAATCAGAAGTATTTGATTTCATTCTTCTCGATATTAATTTACCTGATATTGATGGGGTGACCATCCTCGAACAAATTAAAAATGATCTTAATATAGAGAAAACACAGGTCATCATGGTCACAGCGAATAACGACCGAGAAATGGTGATTAAATGTCTTGATACAGGCGCTATCGATTACCTGATTAAACCCTACTCTACATCATTAGTTAAATTAAGAATTTGGCGCTACTTCAAAAATACTAAGCATGAGCATGACATAAGCCACGCAAAAATATTGCTGGTCGATGACCAGGAATTAAACCGTGATGTACTTGCTCATCGACTATCGAAAACAGGTTACCAGATTACCAGTCTTGGCAATGGCCAAGAAACCCTGGATTTACTGGAAAAAGAAGAATTTGATCTGATATTACTTGATATTATGATGCCAGACATCAGTGGAATTGAAGTTCTCACTAAAATCCGTGCAGCTGGTAAACATAACAACACACCTGTTATTATGATAACAGCGATTGAAGATGTCAAAACGGTAAATGAATGCATCAATGCAGGAGCCGATGATTATATTATGAAACCGGTCAATACCAGCCTGCTTAAGTTTCGTATTCAATCCTGTTTGCAGTCGCGACGAACTTTATAGATCAAATACAGTCATATCATTTATTAATTATTTAATTAAAGATAACCAAAGGTATTATTCAATGAAACAACTGATAATTACATTAACCATTACTTGCCTAACTTTTTTAACTGGTTGCACAACTTTTGATGCCTATACCGGAGAAGAGAAAACATCGAGTACAGCAAAGGGAGCCGGGATTGGCGCAGGTGCAGCATTAGTACTGTCTTACCTTAAAAATAAGAATAAAAGCAGTAAAGAGCGAAATCAACGAATGCTTCGTGATGCAGGTATCGGTGCTATCATAGGCGGTGGCGCAGGTTATTACATGGATACACAGGAAGCCAAGTTAAGAAAACAGTTGCGTGGTAGCGGGGTTAGTGTACAACGTGATGGTAATAATATTAATTTAATCATGCCAGGTAATATTACGTTTGCTACCGACGGCAGAAACCTGAACTCTAAATTTTATAACGTACTTGATTCGGTTGCATTAGTTGTAAAAGAATACAATAAAACAACCATAGTCGTTGCAGGCTACACAGATAGCACTGGTTCAGCAAGCTATAATCAGAAATTATCTGAAGATCGGGCCAGTTCAGTTGCGGATTTTATCGTCAACAAGAAAATTAACCCGGCTAGAATTGAAGTGGTTGGCTTCGGCGAACAAAACCCGATTGCAACAAATAAAACCGCTCAAGGTCGTAGCTTAAATCGCCGCGTAGAAATCACACTATTCCCGATTACTGAGCAAGCACAATAAAGTCTAGCTTTTACTTCACATGCTGCTTCAACTAATTATAGCGCTAACTTTAATGTTAGCGTTTTCAGTTTCTCATGCTGATCAAGCACCTTCAGCAGCTGAATTAGATAAATGGTTTATGAGTGATGATCCTGCACCACCTTCGCAAAGTGCGGATAGCGACTTAATTTTTATTGAACCACCAACCAATAAAATTCCATTACATTCTATTAATAATATTACAATTAAGCCACAGAGCTTAAAAAACGGCTGGGTCGAACTCCAGCAGTGTTATAAACAATTAGATCCTGTTCCAGAGATGGAAGTGGTTTATCAGTATAAGAATCTGCGTAAACTAAGCATAACTTCTAGAAAAAATATTAAGCTTGCTTATATTAAAAATCAATCAGTACAACTTGAAGATGTATCACGAAATGCAGAGTTATGTATATCCGCACAGGTTAAAAATTTTTATATTAATAAAAATGGCACGTTCACATTGAAAAATGGTCCCTATCATCGACAGTTCCTCGATGGTTTCTTCCCTTTCCATTTAACATTAAAAGTTACCTATCCTCGAGATTTACTCAGATTTATGAACAGTAAACCAAAATCTCAGGAGGGCTTTATTGTTACCCACACTGAGAATACTTTATTGATCAATAGTTACTTCACTGGAAAGTTGAATACTGAAATAAGCTTTAAAGCACAAATGAAAAATAGATAATGATATTGCTTAAAAGGCTAACAGAGAAATACTGAAGTTTAAAAATGGTGCCCAGGGCCGGAATCGAACCGGCACGGTGTTGCCACCGAGGGATTTTAAGTCCCTTGCGTCTACCAATTTCGCCACCTGGGCAGATGACTTGTACTACTTTCAATACCCTGTCGTGTCTGATAGCTGTCGTTTTGTTAACGACCGTCTACCACAACGCCACCTGGGCAGATGACTTGTACTACTTTCAATACCCTGTCGCGTCTGATAGCTGTCGTTTTGTTAACGACCGTCTACCACAACGCCACCTGGGCAGATGACTTGTACTACTTTCAATACCCTGTCGCATCTGATAGCTGTCGTTTTGTTAACGACCGTCTACCACAACGCCACCTGGGCTAAAAAGTGGAGGCGAGGATCGGATTCGAACCGACATAAGAGTGATTTGCAATCACTTGCATAGCCTTTCTGCTACCTCGCCGTAATCTGTTGTTGTAGATTTTATTATACGTCTACTACAACATAAAAAAACCCCGGAGTTAGCCATTGCAGCGCCGAGGTTTTTAAGAATTTGGAGCGGGAAAGGAGGCTCGAACTCCCGACCCCGACCTTGGCAAGGTCGTGCTCTACCAACTGAGCTATTCCCGCTTCGAAGGCCGGCTATTTTATAGATACAGGCCCCAGAGTCAAGGGTTTATATGGTCTTTTTTAGCCTTCTTTAATCAAACTTGGCCATGCCGCAATCATATAACTAACCATTGACCAGAGGGTTAAAGCGGCTGATATATACAGCAAAATATAACCAAATTGCAGTGGCGAAAACCAGCCAATATTGTGTTCATACAACATGAATCCTATCGCCCATAGCTGCCCCGCTGTCTTAAACTTTCCAACCAGGGAGACTTTGACCTTGGCGTTATCGCCAATATTTGCCATCCACTCACGCAGGGCTGATATGGTGATTTCACGGCCAATAATAACCGCCGCAGGAATGGCAATCAGGGGGCCAGGATGGGCGCTAACAAGCAGTACCAGCGCAACACTCACGGTCAACTTATCAGCAACAGGGTCTAAAAACGCACCAAAATCAGACTGTTGATTAAGTACCCGGGCCAGGTAACCATCAAACCAGTCAGTGACGCCTATTATAAAGAAGGTCGCAGCCAACACGACATTCTGGTATTGAAATTCTGGCCAGTAAAAAACCACCACCAGCACCGGTAATAGTGCGATACGAAACAAAGTCAGGATATTTGGGATATTAAAATTCATTTATTTTTTCTAGTTATTGGTTAATCAGCATCCATATGAAACGTATCATATATTTTTTTAGCCAGTTGCTTACTGATGCCGGGTACCCTGGCAATGTCTTCAACACCGGCTCGTGTCACTTCCTGCAATCCACCAAATTGTTTAAGCAATTGTTGCCGCCGCTTCGGTCCTAAACCAGCAATACCCTCTAAAACGGATGTGGTACGTTTTTTAGCGCGGCGATTACGGTGTCCACTGATAGCAAACCGATGTGCTTCATCACGAATTTGCTGTGTCAGGTGTAAAGCTGGTGAATCAGCTGGCAGTATAATCTTGCGATCGGTAGCCGACAAGTAAAGTGTATCTAAATCCGGGTTTCTTCCCTCACCTTTAGTTACCCCTATCAGCATAACATCATTAATCTGCAACTCTTCCATGACCTCTCTTGCCTGGCTGACCTGGCCTTTCCCACCATCGATAAATAAAATATCAGGAAGTTTCATTTCCCCCTCTTTCAACCGTTTATAGCGTCGCATTAATGCCTGTTTCATTGCAGCATAATCATCACCGGGGGTGATATCTTCAATATTAAAACGGCGATAATCTGTTTTTAACGGGCCTTTATCATCAAACACCACGCAAGAAGCAACGGTTGCTTCCCCCATAGTATGACTGATATCAAAGCATTCCAAACGTGTTGGCATTTCATCAAGCTCCAACGCCGTTTGTAACGCTTCGTAGCGTTGTAACACGGTTGCATGACTATTTAAGCGACTCTGTAGTGCCTGCATAACATTCTGCATCGCCATTTCCAGCCAACGGGCACGTTGTCCGCGAGGTTTAGCCTGAAGCTTGATACTTCGCCCACTTTGATCTTTTAGCACTTGTTCGATGACGTCTTTATGCTCGATTTCATGACTTAAAATAATATCAGACGGGATTTCCCGTCCATGGCTTTGTGCGTCACCGAGATAATACTGTGTAATAAACGTGCTTAAAATTTCAGCCGGTTCCGAGTTTTTAGCATTTTGTGGGAAAAAGGTTTTATTACCAAGGTTGCGGCCAGCGCGAATTGAAAAAAGTTGTACGCAAGCAATGCCATTTTGTAATGCCGTGGCGATGATGTCCTGGTTACCATCTTCACTGTCAATGTATTGTTTTTCCTGGATTCGCTGCAAGCTCGCTATTTGATCTCTAAAGTGTGCCGCTTTTTCAAAATTAAGATCTTTCGATGCCTGCTCCATTTTTTCAATTAGTTGCTGAATCACGATATTACTTTTACCCTGTAAAAACATGACAGCATGTTCAACGTCTTCAGCATATTCTTCTTTAGTAATCAGGCCGACACAAGGTGCTGTACATCGTTTAATCTGGTGTTGTAAGCAGGCACGAGAGCGATTGCTGTAAAAACTGTCCTCACATTGCCTGACCGGAAATATCTTTTGTAATAATGACAGAGTCTCACGAACAGCACCGGCGCTTGGGTAAGGGCCAAAGTAACGCCCTTTCCGTTTTTTCGCCCCTCGATGAACACCTAAGCCTGGGAAATCATGCTTACTCGATAAATAAATGAAGGGATAACTTTTATCATCTCTGAATAAAACGTTATAACGAGGCTTAAGCGACTTAATCAGGTTATTTTCTAGAATTAATGCTTCATTCTCGGTGTGTGTCACCGTGACTTCAATGTCCCGTATATGCGAAACCATGACACGCGTTTTTGGACTACTGACATTTTTTAAAAAATAGCTTGAAACACGATTTTTTAATACTTTGGCTTTACCAACGTATATCACAACCCCTTTTTCATCGAGCATGCGATACACGCCTGGTTTTTTAGGGATAGTTCTTAATGCGGTTTTTGCATCAAATTGATTACTGTTGGTTACCATATAAGTTGATTTTACGTTTTTACAGAGTCACACAGCAATCCAACGCAAAGATCACTGGAATTGAAACCATAATTAACTTTAATAAAATATGGTAAGTTATTGATTATATTAAGGAAGTGGGGATTCTTCAATAAAACCATGCTGCATGGCAAGCTTGGTGAGCTCAATATCATTTTGTACAGACAGCTTACCCAGCAAACGGTAACGGTAGGTACTCACCGTTTTTGGGCTTAGGGAAAGTTTTTCTGAAATATCTGAGACCTTTAAGCCCTTAATCATCAGACCCAGTACTTCCAGCTCACGTTTTGACAATGACTTGAAGGGTGAAGCGTCACTCTGTCCCGTGTTTGAGAGCGCTAATTTTTGCGCGACTTCAGTACAAATATAATTTCGAGATGCCATTACCTCAGAGATGGCGTGTGAAATTTCGGCTATCCCCGAGTCCTTGGTTAAATAGGCGTTGGCACCTGATTTTATTAACCGTTGGGGAAATAACTCATCACTATGCATACTAATGATAACGATTTTCAGCTCAGGGAAATCACGGCGTAAAATTTCTGTCGTTTTAATACCATTAAGACCTGGCATATTGATATCAAGAATTGCGACATCAGGAGCGTGTTCTTTAACGTTTAAAATAGCATCATTACCATTGTCTGCTTCTGCTACAACAGTAAAACCATCTACATCATCTAATAACCGTTTTAGACCCGTACGAACCAGACTATGATCATCAGCTAGAATAATTTTTATCATCTTATATAACGGGGGTGGTATATATTGTCTAAACAATAACCTAAATCACCTGTTTTGGATAGGGCAAGTTTCCTTATTGTTCAATATATTATGCAACACAGTACGGCATAATTCGATTATGACTGCAAACAGATCTATCGATAAATCACTAAGTTGATGTAACAAGTATGAAGTTTGTAAAACGCGTATCTGTCTGTCACAGCACAACAAACAGATTGAAGGATAGGCGGAGAATTCAGGATTAGCCGGGGAACGCCTCTCGTCCTTCGGGCCAGCATTTTACAAATACTCTTCTAGCCTGCTGCAGGGTGTTAATTTTCCGTGGATTCTCACCTTCCAAACAGGTAAGACGAAAAAACCAGCTGATAGCTGGTTTTTATAGTTTTATGGCGGAGAGGGTGGGATTCGAACCCACGGTAGGTCGCCCTACGCCGGTTTTCAAGACCGGTACTTTCGGCCAGCTCAGTCACCTCTCCAAATTTGCACAAATACAGGTTCTGCCCCATATCTGAGGGTGCGCAGCATACATCATGAAAACCTAATTTTCCAGTAATAATTAACCTTGAAATTCGAATCTAGTGCCTTGATATTATGAACTAATAGCGTATGCTTTGGTCTATTACATAAGTAAATTACTATACAATTATTACGAGGAATATCTTTATGTTAGGAAATCAGTCAGTTGCGTCTCGCCCTATTGAGTCGGTATTGTCCACCAATAAGGTCATTCGTAGCACATATCAATTACTGTCTATGACACTCTTATTTAGTGCTTTTGCGGCCTACCTGAGTATCGCAATGCAGGCATCTCAAGGTATGGGCCTGGTTGCGACTATAGTGGGTATCGTCATGCTATGGTTTGTTTTACCACGCACGGCTAACTCTGCTGCAGGTATCCCTGTCATTTTTGCGATTACCGGCTTGCTCGGCTTTGGTGTCGGCCCAATGGTGGCATATTACCTTTCTGTAAATCCAAGTATCGTTATGACTGCATTAGGTGGTACTGGCGTTATCTTCCTGGGTTTATCAGGTTATGCACTTACCACACGTAAAGACTTTAGCTTCATGGGTGGTTTTTTAATGGTTGGCCTGCTTGTTATCGTCGGTGCGGCATTACTCAACATTTTCATGGGCATCCCAGCGTTGTCTCTGACAATTAGTGCAGCTGTTATTATGATTATGAGTGGCTTCATTTTGTATGAAACTTCATCCATCATTCACGGTGGTGAAACAAACTACATTATGGCTACAGCAAGCTTATTCTTGTCTATCCTGAATATCTTCACTTCATTATTGCATTTACTGGGTGCTTTAGGCGGTGATGATTAATTCATTAGTCATTGATTAATCAAAGACCCGCTTAAATTTTAAGCGGGTTTTTTTTTACTAATTACTTAACTTGGAGTTATAGAATGGATTGGTTAAAGATTGGATCTGCGGCGTTACTGATCGGTATGCTTGTGATGATCTGGCCGCGAATGCGTCATGCAATGAAACACACACCTAAAGGCACATCGGAAGACTGGAAAAGCTTTCTTATTCCTTTAATTGCAGTCGTGGGTTTTGTGGCTTTTTTAATTATGATGGTCAGGGGCTAAATTAAAAAAACTGTGCTTGCGAGTTGAGCAAAGTAAAGCGTAGCAACCTCATAATCATTCCTCTTTACGATGAGATTGCTTCAGTCACTTTGTTCCATCGCAATGACGCTACTCAATTATTTTTCTACTTCCCATATACGGCTGTAGAACCTCGGGCACATGAATACGCCCTTTTTCATCCTGGTAGTTTTCCATAATAGCAACCAGTGTTCGTCCAACGGCCAAACCAGAACCATTCACTGTATGAACTAATTCAGGTTTACCTGTATCGGGATTACGCCAACGGGCTTTCATTCGACGCGCCTGGAAATCACCAAAATTACTGCATGACGATATTTCACGGTACTTTTGTTGCCCAGGTAACCAGACTTCCAGATCATAGGTTTTACGCGATGAGAAACCTATATCACCGGTACATAAATTCACGATGCGATAAGGGAGATTGAGTTTTTGTAAAATCGTTTCTGCATGAGCGGTGAGCTCTTCATGTGCTTGTTCTGAATTTTCAGACGTGACAATCTGTACCAGCTCAACTTTTTCAAATTGATGCTGACGAATCATACCACGGGTATCACGACCATATGAGCCTGCTTCACTTCTAAAGCACGGGGTGTGGCAGACATACTTACGTGGCATATAATCCGTATCAACAATCACATCACGGACAATATTGGTAACCGGTACTTCTGCTGTTGGAATTAAATAAAATTCATGCTCAGCTCGTAGCTTAAATAAATCTTCTTCAAACTTCGGTAGTTGTCCGGTGCCATGCAAACTATCACTATTCACAATATAAGGTACATACGTTTCTGTATAACCATGCTCAGTGGTATGCGTGTCTAACATAAACTGGATCAAAGCACGGTGCATTGTGGCAATAGGACCACTCATTACTGTAAAACGCGAGCCGGTTAGTTTACTGCCCGTTTCAAAATCCAGCTGGCCTAAATTTTCTCCCAGGTCAACATGATCTTTAACTTCAAAATCAAACTGTTTGGGTTCTCCCCATCTCTTTATCTCAAGATTATCATCTTCAGACTGGCCATCTGGCACAGATCCATCGGGGATATTGGGTAAGGCCATCATAATGGCATGCATTTCATCCTGGACTACAGCCAGTGCTTTCTCTGCCTCTTCCAGCTTACCACCAAGTGATGATACTTCATCAAGTAAAGGCTGAATATCTTCACCGGCTGCTTTTGCTTTACCAATATTTTTAGATTTTGAATTACGTTCAGCCTGTAATGATTGTGCATCAACTTGCAATGTTTTACGTTTATCTTCTAAAGATGCGTACTGTTTAGTATCAAGTTCATAACCACGACGTTTCAATAAGTTCGCAGTTTCTTCAAGATTATTTCTTAACAATTGTGGATCAAGCATGGTGGAGTTAAACCTTATTCTTATTTAAATTAATTTGATTCGTTGATTTCAGCAGACCATTTTAGCATGTGGCCCGTTTTTATTTGATCACCCATATGCTCAATAATGCTATTTATTATTTCTTCGCTATCAAAAAACTCGACCACGATAGGTAAATTTAAAGAGAGATCGACAATATCTGCACCATGAATGACGCCCGATTCACCGTAGCCGGAAATACCACGGAATACCGTTAAGCCGCGTAGTTTTTCCCAGTCACGTAAGCGTTTCATCAGGTTCTTTAATTGAGTTTCCCCTTCTGAGAGATAAATTCGTACTACTGTCACTTTTTGCATTTTCATAATTGTCGTCCTGCAATAACACCCAGCCAGGTTGCAGCCAGGCATAGAAATAAATTAAAAAACATATTGAAAAACGCTTTTGTCATGTCACCCGCCTGAATCAGGTTAAACGTTTCCATTGAAAAAGTTGAAAACGTGGTAAAGGCTCCAAGAAAGCCAATCACAATAATAGGACGCCAAAATTCAGCCAGTAATAAACGTTCAAGTAATAGAATTGAGATAAAGCCCATTAACAGCGAACCCAACACATTAACGGCTAACGTTCCATAGGGAAAGTCTGAACCGAGAAAATGGTGTACGCTACTTGATGTGAGATAACGCATTATTGCACCAAGTGCACCGCCTATCGCTATGGCAAAGATACTGTTCATACCGGTAGTTTACCCTTTCTTCCCTGCTTTATGATCTAAATCACGCAAGTAAGCGAGTTTTTCTTTAATTTTTATCTCAAGCCCGCGCTCTACTGGTTGATAGTAGTTTTGCTCTGGCATGCTATCGGGGAAGTAAGATTCTCCGGCAGCATAGGCTTCAGGTTCATCGTGAGCATAGCGATATTCTTTTCCATAACCTAACTCTTTCATTAGTTTGGTCGGTGCATTTCGTAAATGAACAGGAACTTCAGCTGAAGCATATTGCTTAACGTCTGCCTTAGCCTGGTTGTAGGCATTGTAAACCGCATTACTTTTAGCCGCACTAGCGAGGTAAAGTACCGCCTGGGCAAGAGCCAATTCACCTTCCGGACTGCCTAACCGTTCAAGCACATCCCAGGCTTGCATGGCTAAGGTTAAAGCGCGCGGGTCAGCATTGCCAATATCTTCACTTGCCATGCGTACAACCCGACGGGCAACATAAAGCGGATCACAGCCCCCGTCCAACATTCTTACTAGCCAATATAATGCGGCATCTGGCGCTGAACCCCTGACTGATTTATGTAAGGCCGATATTTGGTCATAAAACGCTTCACCATGATTATCAAAGCGCCGTACATTTTCAGCTGATATGTTGCTGATGGTGTTCTTATCAATAATATTGTTGTCTGTTAAATCACTGGCAATCTCCAGTAAATTTAATGCTCGACGCGCATCACCATCAGCAACTTGCCCAAGTAATCGTAAGCTTTCATCGTCGATAGAAAGGTTCTTATTACCTAAACCATTTTCCTTATCAGCTAAAGCACGTTTTAATATTTGAGTTATATCTTCTTCTGATATCGACTTTAAAACATAAACTCTCGCCCTGGAAAGTAATGCATTATTTAATTCGAAAGATGGATTTTCAGTAGTGGCACCGATAAAGGTGATTGTGCCATCTTCAACAAACGGTAAAAATGCATCCTGTTGAGATTTATTAAAACGATGTACTTCGTCAACAAATAAAATACTGGGCTTTCCTTGTTGTTGATATAGCTGAGCCCGGTTTACTGCCTCACGAATATCCTTTACTCCGGACAACACGGCTGACAAACTGATAAATTCAGCATCACAGTAATTTGCAATCATTCTTGATAACGTTGTTTTACCGGTGCCCGGTGGGCCCCACAAGATCAAAGAATGCAGCTTGTTGTTTTCAATGGCTTGTCTCAGCGGTTTTTCATCACCAAGTAGATGTTCCTGGCCTACAATGTCGTCTATTTTTTGTGGACGCATACGATCCGCAAGTGGTTGCCATTCACTGCTATCTGTTGAAGAAAAAAGATTTTGTTCCTGAGTCATCAGAAAAGCTCGCTAGCGGAAATTACTGCCCGATTACATCAACACCTTTTGGTGGTGTGAATTTAAACCGGTTATTTTCTATTACCGGATTTTTTATTATCTTGTTAAATTCCAGGCGTGTTGTTTGTCCAAAATTATCACGCATTTCCATTGCTTTAAGATTATTATTTTTAAAGGCCAGGCTAACCGATTCAAAATTATTACTCTCTTTCTTCGGTGTTAACTCAAACCATAACCAACCATCACTCACACCTGTGTTTTCAATATGATAAGCCTGGGTTAGATGCCTGGGATTACCTAGCAGCATAGCCGGGGTATTTATTAATAAGTTGCCCTGTGGTTTTACCACCACTTGCTCCAGGTCTTCATCATAACTCCAGAGTTTTTTACCATCAGCAACATAAATCAGTTTATACGGATTTGTGTACTCAAGGTAAAAGTTATTCGGACTCTTTACTATAATTATGCCGGTGCTTTTTTGTTTACTAATATTATTTTGCGTAAATACCGATTGGGTAAATGTGGCTTCCAGGGTGTGTAACTTATTCAAGTACTGCGTTAATACACTTGAGTTAGCATTAAAGCTAACTGCAAACAAAAAACATAAATAACAAAGTTTTCTCATTTTTAATTTCATTTTCACTTTATCAATCTTTTGGTGGCGGTGGAGCAAGAACTTCTCTGCTGCCATTTGATTCTGCCGGCCCTACTATTCCTGCCAGCTCCATCGCCTCTACCATTCTTGCCGCACGGTTGTAACCAATTTTTAAGCGGCGTTGTACGCCCGATATAGAAGCTTTTCTTGTTTCTGTCACTATGCGTACGGCATCATCAAATAATTCATCACCTTCATCATCGTCATTGTAGCCTGGCATCGAATCATTATTCTTAGGACCTGTGGTGACTTCTTCAATGTATTGAGGTTTACCACTTTTCTTTAAACTTTCTACCACGTTATTGACTTCATGATCATCAACGAATGCGCCATGGATACGGTTCGGTATCGCTGTACCGGGTGGCAGGTACAACATATCACCATGACCTAACAACTGTTCTGCACCCATCTGGTCTAAAATGGTTCGTGAATCAACACGTGATGAAACCTGGAACGCTATCCTTGTAGGAATATTTGACTTAATTAACCCGGTCAATACATCAACCGAGGGTCGTTGTGTCGCGAGAACCAGGTGAATTCCTGAAGCACGTGCTTTTTGCGCTAATCGTGCAATCAACTCTTCAACTTTTTTCCCGACCACCATCATCATGTCGGCTAACTCATCCACTACGACAACAATATAGGGTAAAGGTTGCAAGTCACCGGCAGGAAGTTCTGAGTCTGCAGGATGAAAAGGATCCTTGATCGGATTTTTTGCTTTAATCGCATCATTCACTTTTTTATTAAAGCCGGTAATATTTCTGACTTTTAAATTAGCCATCAATTTATAACGCGTATCCATTTCAGCAACACACCAACGAAGTGCATTTGCCGCTTCTTTCATATCGATGACAACAGGAGCAAGCAAATGTGGAATGCCATCATAAATGGAAAGCTCCAGCATTTTAGGATCAATCATGATCATGCGCACTTCACTCGGCGTCGAGTTATAAAGCAAACTCAAGACCATCGCATTCAAAGCTACCGACTTACCCGCACCGGTGGTACCTGCCACCAGTAAGTGTGGCATTTTTGCTAAATCAGCAACACAAGGTATACCGCTGATATCTTTTCCTAGAGCAAGGGTTAATGGTGATTTAGAATCCGCAAACGCTTTAGAGCTGATAATTTCACTCAAGCGAACAGTTTCACGATGTTCGTTTGGTATCTCTAAACCAATGGTTGTTTTACCGGGAATGACTTCAACGATACGAACACTGATTGCCGATAAAGAACGGGCAAGATCTTTTGCCAGGTTTGATATTTGATTTACCTTTGTGCCAGCCGCCGGTTGTAATTCAAACCGGGTAATAACAGGACCAGGATGCACAGCTTCAACCTGAGCATCGATGCCAAAATCCTGTAACTTCATTTCTACTTGTTGAGAAATCGCCTTGAGCGCTTCTTCAGACAATATGTGTTGACTCGGCGTCGCACCGTCAAGCAATGAGATCGAAGGCAGCGAACCATCTGAATCAGCAACAAATAATGATGCCTGTTTTTCCTTTTGCACACGCTGACTTTGTTGAACCGGTTTTGGTTGGGATTGAATAACCGGTGCTTTACGTTTTTTGATTTCCTGGCGTTGTGCTGTCACTTTAAATTGCTGATCACGTTTCTTTTTCATTTGATATGTTTTGTACATATCATGTAAACGTAAAAAGAGCTGCTTAACCACGTTTAAAGCATTAAGTGTGTAAGAGCCCGTGGTGTCCATTAACCAAAGCCATGACAAATGTGTAAACAGGGTGACACCGGCAAAAAATATGGCGAGTAATAGTAAAGTTGCCCCTATGATATTGAAGCCCTGTTCCATTTTTTCGCCAAGAATTTGTCCCAAGATGCCACCTGCATTCTGCGGTAACGGGCTTACCACGGCAGCGTCATGCATACTGGCTAAAGCACACCCCGCAAATAAAGTCAGGATAAATCCCACTGCACGCAAGGCAAATCCTCGCTTATCAAAGGCATGTTCCTTTTGTCTGTCCCGGTAAATCAGTAGGCCTGAATACGCCACCATGATCGGAAATAGGTAAGCCAGGTAACCAAACCCCAAGAAAAAAAGATCTGAAAAATAGGCGCCAAATGGCCCTCCCAGATTTGCAATTTCTACTTGACCGGCATTACCACTAAATGTCCAACCAGGATCTGACTTCGTGAAAGATGCCAGTGACAGAAATAAATACAAAGCGGTAAAACCAAAGATAAATAACGCGCCCTCTTTCACGCCACGGGTGATGTGGCTTGCAAGTGGTTTTTTATCGCTTGATGTTTGTTTAGCTTGTGCCAATTTATGAGTTCTTTATGATTATTTAGTTAATATTAATTATAGAATAATAACATAAGTTATTAATATTATTAGAATATTTACTATTTAATTGCTACTTTTCTCAGAAATAGTCTTTGTACAACTATATTACCGAAAAAGTCGAGAAAATGTGTCGATCCAGCCGGCTTTTTAAGATAAAGCGGGTAATATTATCGCCCCATTTTCTACATTTACCCCCATCGATAAACCGGCATTCGAGCGCCAATTCTCATCACATAGTTCTAGCACATAAGGTAATAAAGCCGCAGAAAGCGCCTGTGTCGAGGTTCGAGGCACGGCGCCAGGCATATTGGTGACACCAAAGTGAATCACTTCTTCCCAGACAAAAGTTGGGTTTTCATACGTAGTAGGACGCGTAGTTTCGATACAACCCCCCTGATCTACCGAAATATCAATGATCACACTCCCTGCTTTCATCGATTTCACCTGTTCAGCTGAGACCAAGTGAGGCGCAATAGCACCGGGAATAAGTACCGCCCCAATTAACAAATCAGCCTTTTTCACCGCCTCAGCAATCTCACTATCATCAGGTTTTTTTACAGAAACATTAGGGCCCATGGCCTTGAGTTTTTCATGCTTGGCCTCATTTGGGTCAAACACAAGTACATTTGCCCCTAATGCGGCAGCCACTTGTGTCGCACCTGAACCCGCCGTACCACCGCCTAATACAACCACATTCCCCTTATTCGAGCCAGCGACACCACCGAGTAAAATGCCCCGTCCCCCGCTCGGCTGATGTAATAAATGGCTGCCGACCTGGACCGCGATACGCCCTGCAATATCACTCATCGGCGCTAACAACGGCAGGTGTTTATCAGCAGTCACCGTTTCAAAAGCAATCGCGGTTAAGCCAATCTCTAATAACGATTTGGTTAATTCCGGGGCAGCAGCTAAGTGCAGGAATGAAAAAAGAATGTGGTCCTGACGTAGATAGCCAAGCTCCACTGATTGCGGTTCTTTCACTTTGACAATAAGCTCAGCGGCATCATAAAGCGCCCTGGCAGATTGATGCACCGTTGCCCCAGCAGAAATGTACTCATCATCTGTGTAGCCACTCAATACGCCAGCATCCTGCTCAACATACACCTGCTGATTTTGATTCACTAATTCCTTAACAGCCGCAGGGGTTAATGCAATCCGTCCTTCAAGTGTTTTTATTTCACGCGGTATACCTATTTTCATATTCGACCTTTACGCTGCTGTTCTCATTCCGTAACATACCACAAAACTTTTTGACCATTGTGTTGCCTTATCGTTTCCTGCTGAAATGATTAAATCTTGGCCATATTTAGAATAATTCGTATTGGAGTCTAGTTCATGAGTGAAACAAAACATTGTCGTTTATTAATTATTGGTTCTGGTCCTGCAGGCTATACTGCTGCTGTTTATGCTGCCAGGGCTAATCTTAAGCCTGTATTAATTACCGGTTTAGAGCAAGGCGGACAGCTCATGACAACAACAGAAGTTGATAACTGGCCCGGTGATGTAGAAGGTTTACAAGGGCCGGGGTTAATGGACCGAATGCGCCAACATGCTGAACGTTTTAACACAGAAATTATCTTTGACACCATTAACAAGACAGATTTAACTGAACGCCCGTTCACTTTAACCGGCGACAGTGGTGTATATACCTGTGATGCATTAATTATTGCAACCGGTGCCTCTGCCATGTATTTAGGATTAGAATCTGAAGAAGCTTTTAAAGGGCGTGGTGTTTCTGGTTGTGCAACCTGTGATGGTTTCTTTTATAAAGGCAAAGATGTCGCTGTCGTTGGCGGTGGTAACACCGCTGTTGAAGAAGCCTTATACCTGTCAAATATTGCATCACACGTTACGGTCATTCATCGTCGTGACAAATTTAGCTCTGAAAAAATATTATCTGAGCAACTGATCGAAAAAGCAAAAACTGGCAACGTAACAATCGAGTGGAACTCAGAGCTCGATGAAGTGTTGGGTGATAACACCGGTGTGACTGGTGCCCGAATTAAAAACCGTGAAAGCAATAGTACAAAAGATATAGATCTTATGGGTATATTTATCGCTATTGGACATAAACCAAATACCGGTATTTTTGAAGATCAATTAGATATGGAACATGGTTATTTGAACACAAAAGGTGGTCGTGAAGTTAACTCTACCATGACCAGTGTTGAAGGTGTTTTCGCAGCTGGCGATGTAGCAGATCATGTATATCGACAAGCTATTACCTCTGCTGGTGCAGGCTGTATGGCGGCACTCGATGCAGAACGATTCCTTGATAATAAGTCATAATGTAAAATTCATTATACTTGCAGGTTAATCCAATTAATGTGCACTTCTATTAAGTAGATGGGCGCTTTTTTATAGACAAGATTGTTCAAAAAATTGATATTATTCTTCGATTTAAGCTTTATAATAAAAATGCTATGCTACAAACACAATAATGCTAGGTAGATATTGAATGGCTGAAAATAATAAAGATCAATTAGCTCTCAAACATAACATCGGCGACACAGTTCAATTACAGTTTATTCCGGGAAAAGAGGAAGATCGCTACTATGTTAAATTAGTTGGTTTTCTTGATGGCAAAAGTATTATTGTCACTACTCCCCGTGCTCAGGGCGCGGCTCTAAGAATAGCTAACGATCAACAATTCATTGTACGACTTGTTAGTGGAAATGCTGCTAAAGGTTTTAATGCAACCGCAATCTATTCTACTACCCGACCTTACCCGCATATTCATTTAACATTTCCGGACAACCTTGAATCAACAACTGTACGTAAAGCAGAACGTATTGAATGTAAATTAATAGTCTCTGTTCAAAATGAAGAAGATGGCAAAACCTTTGATAAACGTAAAAGTGCATCAATGCAAAATCTCAGTACTGTCGGCGCACAGTTAACCACCAATGAAGCTCTAGGAGACAAAGGTGATAAAATTTCAATCGCCTGTAAAGTCAATGTTGCTAAATTTGAGCAATATTTAAATATCACGGGTATCATCCGACGAATATCAGAAAAAGAAAATGATGATGATAGCAAACTCGAATATGGTATAGAATTTATGATACCTGATGATAACGACAAATTACTGTTACATGCTTTTATTTATGAGCAGCTATTAAATATCTCCACATAGACTCTTCTCGTTTTATAAATGACGCTTAGTATAGAAACGATAAATTCACTTCACGAGGTTTCTGCAGCAGAATGGAATAAACTTACCGGAAATAATTTCCCTTTTATTCGCTATGAATTCTTAATTGCTTTAGAAAATAATAATGCCGTTGGTAAAGAGTTTGGCTGGTTAACTCATTTTTTTCTGGCTTATGAAAACAATGTATTAATCGGTGCACTGCCAGCTTATATAAAATTTAATTCATACGGTGAATTTGTTTTTGACTGGGCCTGGGCAGATGCATACCAACAAAACCACCTTCGATACTATCCTAAGTTAGTCACATCCATCCCTTATACTCCAGCTACAGGGCCACGTATTTTGGTGGAAGATATAGAACGGTATGATGAAATCGCTAATGCAATAACAAACGCTGTATTAAATTTTGCAGAGCAGTCACAACTGTCGTCATATCACTGCTTATTCACCAATGAAAGAGACACAACTTTTTTTTCCAATAATCCTCATTTTATGATGCGGTTAGGTTGTCAATTTCACTGGACAAACAATAACTATAAAAATTTCACCCATTACCTTGAGCATTTAACCTCAAAAAAACGCAAACAAATAAAACGTGAACGCCGTATTGTTAAAGAACAAAATATTGTATTTGAACTCTTAAATGGCCATCAAGCCACTGAGAAACACTGGGATATTTATCACCGCTTTTATGAAAGCACGTTTGAACGTAAAAGTGGAATGCCGACTTTGTCAAAAGGCTTTTTTATGGAAATAGCACAAACCATGCCCGACAATATTGTGCTGGTATTAGCAAAATACCAGGGTGAATATGTGGCAAGTGCATTTAACCTGAAAGGTGTTGATACTTTATATGGCCGACACTGGGGTTGCAGTGAAGACTTTAATAACCTGCATTTTGAAGCATGTTATTATCAGGGGCTTGAATATTGTATTGATAACGAACTCAAGCATTTTGAACCGGGTGCACAGGGTGAACATAAAATAGCACGTGGCTTTATGCCTACAAAAACGTGGTCTGCACACTGGATTGCACACCCACAGTTTCGAGAAAGCATCTCACATTTCCTCAATCATGAAACACAAGGTATGCTACATTATATTGACGAGCTCAATGAACATAGTCCATTCAAGAAATAAATATGACCGCCCCCTATCTTCTTAGCACTCAAGATAAAACTCATTTTCCAGATGTTCAATTAGCATTAAGCGAGCCTGACGGATTATTGGCTGTGGGTGGAGACTTGTCGCTTGAGCGCTTATTGGCCGCTTATCAGCAGGGCATTTTTCCATGGTACAGTGAAGGTCAACCTATCTTATGGTGGTCACCTGATCCCCGAATGGTCATGCAACCTTCCGAGGTAAAAATATCGCGCAGCCTGGCTAAAACAATTCGAAACAAACAATTTACTATAACATTCGATCAACAATTTCAGGATGTCATGATCGAGTGTTCTAAACCACGCCTGGAAAAAGGCTCGGTTCAAAGTGAAACATGGATACTTGATGAAATGATTGAAGCTTATACTCAACTCCACCAGTCAGGTTATGCTCATAGTGTAGAATGCTGGCAAGACAATACGCTTGTCGGTGGTTTATACGGTGTAGCTATCGGTAACGTTTTTTTTGGTGAATCTATGTTTTCTCGAGTTTCTAATGCATCAAAAATTGCTTTTGTCTATTTATGCAAACAGTTAGAACAATGGGGCTTCAAACTAATTGACTGCCAGGTTTATACGTCTCATCTTGAAAGCCTTGGCGCAAAAATGATTCCAAGAAAGCAATTTGTAGCGTTGCTCCATGAATATACCAAACAGCCTGATAAGCAATGGCAAGTTGATGATAATTTAACTTGCCACGTGATATCACATATGAGTAATAACAATGAGTGATGATATCCCACCAATCGAAGAAATCGGTTTTTGCATAACCCCCGAACATGATTGTAGCTACCTGGATAATCGCCAGGCCATTACACTTTTTGTTGACCCCGATTACCCTGTCGTTATGCAACAATACAGCTCACTCGCCAAGCTTGGTTTCAGGCGCAGTGGTGAAAACATCTATCGTCCACATTGTTCTGATTGTGGTTTATGTATCCCTGTTCGCATTCCTGCTGAGGAGTTTAAACCTAACCGAAGTCAGCGCCGCAATAAAAGCTTAAACAGTGATCTTACTCTCAAAGTTAAAGAGGCTGTTTATAACGATGAACATTACCAGTTATATCGCAACTATATGAAAGGCAGGCATGCAGGTGGTGGCATGGATAATGATGAACCCACTAGCTACGAATCATTAATAACCGCCAGCTGGAGCTCATCTAAACTTCTCGAGTTTCGTTTAGAAAATAAACTCGTGATGGTCGCTGTTATCGACTGTTTCGAAGATGGCATCTCAGCTGTCTACACATTTTTTGATCCTGCCTATTCAAATCGCGGCCTCGGCGTGTTTGGTATTTTATCTGAAATTGACTACGTTATTTCTATGAAACTGGACTGGCTTTACCTTGGGTATTGGAACCCAGAGTCGAATAAGATGTCGTATAAGAGTCACTATCAACCGATAGAGTTTTTTGATGGTCAGGAATGGCAGTGGCTGACAAAGAAATAATCACAATTGTGCTATTTCTGACGCGTTATTTCTGTTGATATAGTTCACACTTTATTGAGCTAAAGAATAAATTTAAACAAATTAACAATATTGTCACAATTTTAAGCTACATTTATTTAAACAGGGAGAAAAATGGTCGATACAGTAAATAGTGCAGCAATAATCCCAATTATTCTGCAACGTTAACCTAAGCAACCATCCAGAACTGGATGAAACGGAGGTTCACAATGTTAAGCTTCCTTTATCGCCTGGCTCATGACTTTGAACTTAGTCACGGTTACCGAGCAAATTTACTCTATATTTCACAGCAGCATTATGACGTATTACGTCAGGAACTCGCTGAAATCGATAATCTCGATAAATTAAGCCAATTTTTAGGCATGGATCTCGTCTTCTCAGAAGAAGCGACACATCCTCATGTGGTGTGGCAGCCGATCGAGTGGACCAAAATCACGGCTTGATTTTAAAAACCAGATAATTCTCACACGAAAGCAATCAGCCTTTGATGTTTTCGCCTGATTCAGGCATTATTGCGCCTGATTTTATAACCGTGGTTTTGAGAATTAGATGGCAAAAGAAGAACACATTGAAATGGAAGGCACCGTTATCGATACGATGCCGAATACAACTTTTAAGGTTGAGCTTGAAAACGGGCATGTTGTGACCGCCCATATTTCTGGCAAAATGCGTAAAAACTATATTCGTATTTTGACTGGCGATAAAGTGACTGTGCAACTAACTCCTTATGATCTGAGCAAAGGTCGCATTGTCTTCCGCGGACGTTAAATAACTTTCTACCACAAAGAACTCGGAGGCACACAGAGTCATCCATACTTTTTTCTCTGTGAAACCCTGTGACCTCAGTGGTTCAATCTTTTAGTTTATAAATCAAGCATCCTGTTTAGCAGGTAAATTTTTACTCTGCGTTTCAAATACCAGCTCATCATCTTTAACCGTTACTGTAACGTGGCCACCTTTTGCCAGGTTACCGAACAGTAAATCTTCTGCCAGAGGTTTCTTCACTTTTTCCTGGATAACGCGCGTCATCGGCCTGGCCCCCATCACCGGATCGTAACCTTTAATTGCTAACCAGGTACGAACCTCATCATCAATGGTTAAAGAGACGCCTTTTTCTTCAAGCTGGTGTTCAAACTCAAAGATAAACTTATCAACAACCTGGGCAATCATATCCTGACCAAGTTGTTTAAACTGAATAATGCCATCCAGGCGGTTTCTGAACTCAGGTGAGAAGGCTTTTTTAATGGACTCCATACCATCTGAGGAATGATCCTGCGCGGCGAAGCCCATAGAAGATCGACTCAACATATCCGCACCCGCATTGGTGGTCATGATAATCGTGATATTGCGGAAGTCCGCTTTGCGACCATTATTATCGGTTAAGGTACCGTGATCCATCACTTGTAATAACAGGTTAAAGACTTCTGGATGCGCTTTTTCAATTTCGTCCAGTAATAAAACGGCATGCGGATGTTTATTAATCTCTTCGGTTAATAATCCACCTTGATCGTAACCAACATAACCTGGAGGTGCACCAATCAAACGTGAAACTGTATGTCGCTCCATGTATTCAGACATATCAAAACGGATTAACTCGATGCCCATAATACGTGCGAGCTGACGAGTCACTTCTGTTTTACCGACGCCCGTTGGCCCAGCAAACAAGAATGAACCGATAGGCTTATCTTCATGGCCTAACCCTGCGCGAGATAATTTGATCGCAGTCGCTAAACTGTCGATGGCTTCATCTTGCCCAAAAATAACCAGCTTGAGATTACGCTCAAGATTTTTCAATGTTTCCATATCATCGGTAGAAACCGTTTTTGGAGGAATACGAGCAACTTTTGCCACGATCGCTTCAATTTCCTTTATGCCAATTGTTTTCTTACGCTTCGATGCCGGTTGTAACTGTTGAAAAGCACCCGCTTCATCGATTACGTCAATCGCTTTATCGGGTAAATGCCGATCATTAATATAACGTTCCGCCAACTCAGCTGCACCACGCAATGCTGGATGGGTATATTTTACATTGTGGTGTTGTTCAAAACGTGGTTTTAAGCCCTGTAGAATCTGCACACACTCTTCAACCGTGGGTTCAGGTACGTCAATTTTTTGAAAACGTCTGGCCAGGGCACGATCTTTTTCAAAGATACCGCGATATTCCTGGTAGGTGGTTGAACCAATGCATTTTAAATCACCATTTGATAATACGGGCTTAATCAGATTTGAAGCATCCATCGCACCACCTGATGCAGCACCGGCACCAATTATGGTGTGAATTTCATCAATAAATAAAATCGCATCGTCTTCTTTTTTAAGCTGGGTCATAACCGCTTTAAATCGCTTTTCAAAATCACCACGGTATTTAGTACCAGCAAGTAAAGCACCTAAATCAAGTGAATAAATAACCGAGTTTTGAATAATATCCGGAACTTCATTTTCGACAATGCGTTTTGCTAAACCTTCAGCTAATGCCGTTTTACCTACCCCGGCTTCACCAACAAACAACGGGTTGTTTTTGCGGCGTCGACATAACACCTGAATAGTACGCTCAACTTCATTTGAGCGACCGATCAGTGGATCTATTTTTCCACTTTCAGCAAGTTCATTTAAATTAGTCGTGTATTGCGTTAATGGATTTTGCGCGGCCCCTTCTTGCTCATCATCACCGAGCTCAATTTCTTCATCCATTTCTTCATCAGAAGATAAGCGGTTAATGCCATGCGAAAGATAATTAACCACTTCAAGACGGCTGATATCCTGCTTTTTAAGAAAGAACACAGCTTGAGATTCTTGCTCACTGAAAATTGCGACCAGCACATTGGCCGCCGATACTTCCTGTTTGCCAGAAGACTGCACATGGAATACGGCACGTTGTAACACACGTTGAAAACCTAATGTAGGCTGTGTATCACGATCATCATTCGGTGGTAGCAGTGGCACCGTCTCTTGCAAGAAAGTATCCAGCTCCGCTTTTAAAGCAGGAATATCTGCGCCACAAGCTAACAGGATTTCGCGTGATACATTATTATCAAGTAACGCTAATAACAAATGCTCGACCGTCATGAATTCGTGGTTATTATCACGCGCTTCACGAAATGCCTGGTTCAAGGTTTGCTCGAGTTCTTTATCCAACATCTTATATGGCCTTTCAGTTTAGGAATCTGCTTCCATTGTGCATAACAACGGGTGCTGATTCTGTCTCGAATAATCGTTTACTTGCTCAACTTTTGTTTCTGCTATATCACGAGTATAGACGCCACAGACACCTTTGCCTTTAGTATGGACATTTAACATGATGTTTTGTGCTTTTTCGTGAGGTAAGTTGAAAAATGCTTGCAAAACATGCACCACAAAATCCATTGGTGTGTAGTCATCATTAAGAATAATGACCTTGTACATAGGGGGTTTCTTAAGCTTGGGTTTCGCTTCCGCAGTAGCGACACCATCATCTATATCATCGCCGGGTATTTGTTGTAACTCTTTGCTCATAACTTAAATTCTATCTTATTAGACCTTTTTTTGTGATGCTTGTTTCAAATTGATGAATAAAATTTGTGCAGAATGTAAAAAATTGTCTATATTTATCACTGATTATCGTATTTTCAATATCTAGAGCGGTTATTTCACATTTTATGTGGATATTAGCTCTAACCTTCATTGAAATGTATGGGATCAAATGATGTTTTTCAATGACACGGAGGCTAGGAAGCAATGTCTACAGGCACGGTAAAGTGGTTCAGTAATAGTAAAGGCTATGGGTTTATTTCACCATCAGAAGGCGGCGAAGATATTTTCGCTCATTTTTCGGTGATTACTATGGAAGGTTATAAAACCCTAAAAAAAGGACAATTTGTTGAGTATGAAGTTACTGCCGGTCCAAAAGGTCAACATGCAACTGAGATAAAGCTAGGCGAATTTTCCGAGGATCATAGTAGCAGCACCCAGCATTAAACCTTATCCTAATAATTTATAAAAAATACCTCGTACAAATATTTGTGCGAGGTATATTTTTGCCCGAAATCATTCCTTAGTTCTATCTGAATCGACTAAGCTAGAGTAAAATCTGCTGATGTCACTCATTCTTTTCAATAAACCTTATGGTGTGATCAGTCAGTTCAGAGAACATGAAAAACACACTCCCCTTTCTGAATTTATTACTGAAAAAAATTTTTATCCTGCTGGACGATTAGACCACGACAGTGAAGGTTTATTAATTCTGACAGACGAAGGTCAAATTCAACACTGCCTCAGCCACCCAAAACATAAACTCCGCAAAACATACTGGGTACAAGTTGAAGGTGAGATAACAGATGCTGCTTTATCTGAGCTTGAGTCGGGCGTTATGCTCAAAGATGGCCTGACATTACCCGCAAAAGCACGAAAAATTGACCCGCCTGATATATGGCCACGTGATCCACCGGTCCGTTATCGTGCTGCAATACCGACTTCCTGGTGCGAATTAAGCATAAACGAAGGCAAAAATCGCCAGGTTCGTCGAATGACGGCTGCCGTTGGCTTTCCAACACTTCGCCTGGTTCGCTATTCTGTTGGGGAATTCACAATAGATGGCTTATCACCCGGAGATTGGCGTAAAATCCCCACTCCACAACAATTAACACAACAAGCAAATGCAATTAAATTACTGGGCTCCACACGTCACCGTCGCGGCAATCATACAACACGAAAAAAAATTCCTGCTGGTCGAAGAAAACATCAACGGTAAAAAGGTTATTAATCAACCTGCCGGGCACTTAGAAAACAATGAATCACTCATAGATGCCGTGATTAGAGAAACCTTAGAAGAAACCCGCTGGGAATTTTCGCCTTCTTATATCAGTGGTATATATCGTTGGATTCATGATAACGGCGAAACCTATTTACGAATTTGCTTCGCGGGTAAAGTAGTTAAAGAGCACAAAGAATTAAATCTGGATACTGGTATTGAACAAGCTATCTGGTTAAATGAGAAAGAAATTTACCAACATGAAAATTTACGCAGCCCATTAGTGATAAAATCAATAGAAGATTTTATTAGCGGTAACCACTACCCCTTAAGTTTAATCCAAGATATTTCATAAGATGACAACAAATAAACAGTTAAATATTTTTGTTGGTATGTCAGGTGGTGTTGATTCATCTGTCGCCGCGTTGCTTTTAAAACAACAAGGCTACTCAGTGCATGGACTTTTCATGAAAAACTGGGAAGGTGATGATGACGACGATTACTGTGCCGCAGAAGAAGATCTCAGTGATGCGCAAAAGGTTTGTGATGCTTTAGCTATTGAACTACAAGGCGTTAATTTTTCCGATCAATACTGGGATCGAGTTTTCGAATATTTCTTACAGGAGTATGCCGCTGGCAGAACACCGAACCCGGATATTCTATGTAATAAAGAAATCAAGTTTAAAGCTTTCTTAGACTATGCCATAGCACAAGGTGCAGAAAAAATTGCTACCGGACATTACGCTCGTATTCGGCAAGAAGATGGTGTCTATAAACTTATCAAGGGAGTCGATAACAACAAAGATCAAACCTATTTTTTATATACGTTAGGTCAAGAGCAACTTGCAAAAAGTCTATTCCCTATTGGCGAATTAGAAAAACCTGAAGTCAGAAAGCTTGCCGAAGAAAACAACCTGGTAACCTTTAATAAAAAAGACAGCACGGGTATTTGTTTTATCGGTGAACGAGATTTCAAAGCTTTTTTACAAAAATATTTACCTGCGCAACCGGGTGAAATGCAAACGCCCGAAGGCATTGTAGTTGGTAAACACGATGGTTTAATGTATTACACATTAGGTCAACGCCAAGGCCTGGGCATTGGTGGCTTAAAAGATTTTGATGACACCCCATGGTACGTGGCTGATAAAGATTTAGAGAATAATATTCTTATCGTGGTACAAGGAAATGAACACCCGCTTTTACACCATCAAACTTGCTCAGCCAGTGATATGCACTGGGTCCAAGGCAAGGCGCCTGCAGACTCTTTTCGCTGCGCCGCTAAAACACGCTACCGTCAACAAGACGCAAATTGTCTGGTTGAATTTCATACACAATCCCAGAGCTGGCATGTACACTTTGACGAACCACAATGGGCGATCACCCCCGGACAGGCCATTGTTTTCTATGAAGGTGAAGAGTGCTTAGGTGGCGGTACTATCATCGCTAATCACATTTTATAATTTTCAATACAAGAAGTAACAAGATGGAAAACATTGAATTACGTACCCTTGCCCTCGCCGGTGTATTCCGTGCCGCGGCACTCGTGAATATTTTAGCCAACCAAGGCACCATTTCTGAAGATGAGTTACGCACGAGTATAAATAGTATTTTTGAAACAGATCCGGATGATGTAGTGAACGTCTATGGCGAAGTAAAAAATTTATCATTTGGTTTTAAAACACTACTTAACCAGCTCAGCAAAGATAGTCAGCAAAGGGATATGGACATCGCGCGTTATGTGGTCAGCATGATATTCCTGGAGCGGCAACTAATGAAAAAGCCGGATATGCTTGAAATACTTTCTTCAGGTGTTGAGTTAGCCGCACGTCAAGCTGAACACTTTTCCACCACTCATGAAAATGTTATATCCAACCTTGCTGATTTATATAGCCGTACCATCAGTAAGATTGGTCCGCGTATCATGGTCAATGGTGAGCAAAGTTACCTCGAAACAACGGCTATTTCGAATAAAATCAGAGCGGTACTACTAGCAGGAATCCGCAGTGCCGTTTTATGGCATCAACTTGGGGGACGACGCTGGCATATCATCTTCAATCGACGTCGCTATATTCAAAATGCTAAATTATTACTGGAAAACGCTTAATTCGACCGGTAAAAATTCAGCTCACATTCCAAGCCCATCCACGCTATAATGGCGCCCTGATACCAAATTTAAATAACCAATAGTTAGGAAATAACATGAGTAACAAATGTAATAGTTTTAATGCCCGCGATATTCTTAAGGTTAATGGGAAAGATTACGAGTTTTATCGTTTGGATGCCATTAAAGGCAGTGAAAACCTCCCTTTTTCCATGAAAATCTTGCTGGAGAACCTATTACGTTTTGAAGATGACTTAACCGTCAATAAAGAAGATATAGAAGCATTAGCCAGCTGGGACCCTCAAGCTGCTCCCAGCCAGGAAATTGCCTTTCGCCCCGCTCGTGTTTTAATGCAAGACTTTACTGGTGTGCCGGCCGTGGTTGATTTAGCCGCTATGCGTGATGCGATGAAAAACCTCGGCGGTGACCCGGACAAAATTAATCCATTACAACCGGCGGAACTCGTTATTGATCACTCTGTCCAGGTTGATAAATTTGGTAACCAGTCAGCCTTCGAAGAAAATGAATCCATGGAATACCAACGTAACCAGGAACGCTATGCTTTTCTGAAATGGGGACAAAAAGCATTTTCAAATTTCAAAGTAGTACCTCCAGAAACCGGAATTGTTCACCAGGTTAACCTTGAGTACCTCGCCCGTACTGTATTCACTCAAACAAATGATGGTGTATTACAGGTTTATCCAGATTCACTGGTGGGTACCGATTCTCATACCACCATGATCAATGGTCTTGGTGTACTCGGCTGGGGCGTAGGCGGAATTGAAGCCGAAGCCGCGATGTTAGGTCAGCCAATTTCTATGTTAATTCCACAAGTTGTTGGCTTTGAATTAAAAGGTCAATTACCTGAAGGCACAACCGCTACTGATTTAGTTTTACAGGTTGTTGAAATGTTACGCGCGCATGGCGTAGTTGGAAAATTTGTTGAATTCTTTGGTGAAGGTTTAGATAGCCTGCCACTTGCTGATCGTGCAACACTAGCGAACATGGCGCCAGAATATGGTGCGACATGTGGTATCTTCCCGATTGATGAAGAAACTATCAATTACTTACGTTTATCGGGTCGTGATGAAGATTCTATTGCGGTTGTTGAAGCCTACGCAAAAGAACAAGGCTTCTTTAGAACTAAAGATACGCCCAAAGCAAAATTCAGCTCTACAGTAGAACTCGATATATCAACGGTTGAACCTTGTATTTCAGGCCCTAAACGCCCACAAGATCGCGTTTTGTTAAAAGAATCTCAAGCAAAATTTAATGATTCATTAAAATCATTAAAAGATGAACGCGGTTCAACCAGTAGTGGTACATCAGCAACGACTATTAATGGAAAAGATGTTGAAATTAAAGATGGTGCGGTAGTAATCGCGGCAATTACGTCTTGTACTAACACCTCTAATCCATCTGTTATGTTAGGTGCTGGTCTTGTTGCGCGTAAGGCTCGTGAAAAAGGCTTAAACGTTAAACCCTGGGTGAAAACATCATTAGGTCCGGGTTCACGTGTTGTTTCAGATTACCTTGATCACGCTGGTTTAACCGAAGATTTAGATGCACTAGGTTTTAATGTTGTAGGTTATGGTTGCACGACCTGTATCGGTAATTCAGGCCCGTTACCGGTAGAAGTCAGTAAAGCAATTAGTGATGCTGACTTAACAGTGACCTCGGTACTCTCTGGCAACCGTAACTTTGAAGGTCGTGTGCATGCAGAAGTTCGAATGAACTACCTCGCCTCGCCACCTTTGGTTGTGGCCTATGCAATCGCAGGCACCATGGACATTGATTTACAAAAGGATTCATTGGGCAAAGATAAAGAAGGTAACGATGTTTACTTAAAAGATATCTGGCCCTCACAACATGAAATTCAGGATGTTGTAAATGCGAATGTCACGCGTGAACAATTTACTGCGTCATATAAGGATGTGTTTGTTGGGAATGAGCGTTGGGCGAATTTATCTTCACCTGAAGACCAATTGTTTGAATGGGATAATGATTCAACTTACGTACAAAATCCACCCTACTTTACTGACATGAACAAAGAGGCTGGAACAGTTGAAGATATTAGCGATGCACGTGTACTCGCCTTACTGGGTGACTCGGTAACAACGGATCATATTTCTCCTGCCGGCGCTATCAAGCAAGATAGCCCTGCTGGGAAATACTTGATGGATCATGGTGTCGCAACTTCTGATTTTAATTCATACGGTTCTCGTCGTGGTAATCATGAAGTGATGATGCGCGGTACCTTCGCCAATATTCGCTTGCGTAACAAACTCGCACCGGGTACCGAAGGTGGTATAACCCTTAAATTGCCAGAAGGAACACAGACTTCAATTTACGAAGCGGCTATGGATTACCAAAAAGAAGGTATTGCCAGCATCGTTATCGCGGGTAAGGAATATGGTTCAGGCTCGTCACGCGACTGGGCTGCTAAAGGACCGCGTCTGCTGGGTGTGAAAGCGGTGATTGCTGAAAGCTATGAACGTATCCATCGAACCAACCTGGTGTGTATGGGGATAGTTCCTTTACAGTTTAAAGATGGCGAAACAGCAGCCAGCCTGGACTTAACCGGCCATGAAGTTTTTTCCATTACGGGCTTAAACAATGGTGATGCTAAGGAAGTCAATGTAGTCGCTAAAGGTGACAAAGGCGAAATCAGCTTTACCGCTAAAGTACGTATTGATACGCCACAGGAAATTATCTATATGAGAAACGGTGGCATACTTCATTACGTTCTACGCCAACTTGCTGCTTAAACGATTGACTAAACGCGAATAAATAAGCCGGTGCCTAGAACCGGCTTTTTTATGCTTGTATGTTTTATCCCTATGATTTCATTACTAATTCCCTGATATCAGCTAATCCTTAAATACCAATTAGGCTGAAATACGGGTAGAATACAGGCCAATATTTATCGACAATTCTTAATATTTATTAGTCTTAAGGAAAAATAATGGATCTCAGCCAGTTAACCGCAATTTCACCAGTAGATGGCCGCTACGGCAGCAAAACAGCCGAGTTACGCCCTATTTTTAGTGAATTTGGCCTTATTCGTCACCGCGTATTAGTCGAGGTACGCTGGTTACAACACCTGGCTCAAGAGAAAACCATTACCGAAGTACCTGAATTTTCCTCCGAAACACAAAAACTCCTGAATAGCATTGTTGATGACTTTTCAGAGCAAGATGCCATGCGTGTGAAAGAAATTGAAAGTACGACAAATCACGATGTTAAAGCTGTCGAATACTTACTCAAAGAGAAAATAGCGGGCAATAAAGAACTCGAAGCAGTCAATGAGTTCATCCACTTTGCCTGTACTTCCGAAGATATAAATAACTTATCACACGCTTTAATGCTAAAAGAAGCCCGTGATACCGTCATGCTCAAGTTGATTGATGAGCTCATCAATGCACTAACGACTTTAGCCAAAGAGCTGGCAGAACAACCCATGTTGGCGCATACACATGGTCAACCTGCATCACCAACCACGCTGGGTAAAGAAATTGCCAATGTTGTGTACCGGTTACAACGACAACGTCAACAAATTAAATCGGTTCCGCTACTGGGTAAACTAAATGGTGCCGTTGGTAACTATAACGCCCATTTGTCAGCTTACCCGGATTCAGACTGGCCAGCCATCAGTAAAAGCTTTATTGAAAGTTTAGGTATAGAACAAAATCCCTTTACCATACAAATTGAGCCTCATGATTACATGGCAGAATTGTTCGATGCCTTCTCACGCTTCAATAATATCGTGATGGATTTTGATCGGGATGTCTGGACCTATATTTCTATGGGTTTCTTTAAACAAAAAACCATCAAAGGCGAAGTTGGCTCATCAACCATGCCACACAAAGTAAACCCGATTGATTTTGAAAACTCAGAAGGTAATATTGGTATTGCTAATGCAATTTTTTCACATCTTTCTGCAAAACTACCTGTCTCAAGAATGCAGCGTGATCTGACAGACTCTACCGTGTTACGTAACTTAGGCGTTGGCCTTGCTCATTGCGTAATAGCTTATCAAGCTAGCTTACGCGGAATAAGCAAACTACAGGTGAATGCAGACGCGCTTAATAAAACACTGAATGAAAACTGGGAAGTATTGGCTGAACCGATTCAAACTGTGATGCGACGTTATGGCATTGAAAAACCATATGAGAAACTAAAGGAACTCACACGCGGTAATAGAGTGACAGAAGAAGATTTTAAATTATTCATTTCAAATCTCGACATACCTAAAGAAGCCAAAGCTCAGCTTATATCACTAACACCAATGACCTATATTGGTAACGCAATAAATCAAACTAACGCTATTTAATCTGAGAATGATGGATAAAAGATATAGCAACAATGAAAAGTGTCCCGTTAAAGATTTGTTGTCTCTGATCCTGCAAGACGATATTGAAAAACTCAGAAACGCATTATTAGACGCTATATATAAGTCTTATCCAGACAGTGAGCTATACTTGTATGAACAAGGCTATAGCTATTATGACTCCGACCACAGTGGATTTGCGCCAAAGTTAATTTCATGCAGAAGCAATAATGAGAATTGCGCTAAAAAATCACAACTCATGCAATTAGCTTCTGAATCAGATTCAATCGAGTTTGACGGTTTTAAATATTTACCCACTGAAGATTATGTCCAGGTATTTGCAGTAGAAAGCGAACGTTCCAGTCGTGGCTTGTTAATCTCGATTAACGAATCCGTCATTCCTGAACACTATATAAACACATTACTTAGCGCGTATAACCACCAGGTATACCTGCTACGAAATAAAGATACGGATTCTCTTACCGGGCTTTATAACCGCCAGTCATTTGATACTAAACTAAAAAAACTTCATGATAATTTTGGGCTGGAAAAAAGAGCAGATGATGAACCGAGTAAATATTGTTTAGCCCTGATTGATATAGATTTATTCAAACAGGTTAACGATAAGTATGGTCATGTTTATGGCGATGAAGTATTGCTCTTATTCTCTAACCTGATGAAAAAAGCTTTTCGTGATTTAGATATGTTATTTCGCTATGGTGGTGAGGAGTTTTGTGTGTTAATAAATGACGTATCCATTCAACAAGCCGACTTAATATTGAATCGATTTAGAACCAACGTAGAAGAATTCAATTTTTCAATGGAAAATAAAGTTACCATCAGCATTGGCTATACTGAATTTACTAACAAGATACCATTAGCAAACATAATTGAACGGGCTGATAAAGCCCTCTATTTTTCTAAAGAACATGGGCGTAATTTATGCAGTGGATATGAAACATTGCTCGAAGAAAACAAAATAAAAGACTTTAATATCGACGAAGGTGATATCGAGCTTTTTTAGAGACAACTTCTACGTTACAAAGAAATATATTCAGTGACACTCAACTTAAATATCGAACACTTCCTTAAAAACCATTGGCAAAAAAAGCCTCTGCTTATTCGACAAGCATTTCCAGATTTCCAATCTCCCATTAGTACTGAAGAACTTGCCGGGCTGGCTTGTGAAGACTTTGTTGAGTCACGAATTATTTCTGAACACAACGATTTTCCAAAATGGAAACTCGAAAACGGGCCGTTTAATGAAAATCGCTTTTCTACATTAGCAGAAAACAATTGGACTTTATTGATTCAAGGATTAAACAAAATACTTCCTGAATTTGACGATCTACTGCATAAGTTTGATTTTATTCCCAGCTGGCGGGTTGATGATCTCATGGCCAGTTATGCGGCACCGGGTGGAAGTGTTGGTCCGCATATTGATCAGTATGATGTTTTTTTATTACAAGCATCAGGACGACGGAAATGGATGATTAATGAGACACCTGTCGAAGCTGACAATTTTGAAGATGGACTTGCTTTAAATATCATCAAAGACTTTGCAGCGGAGTCAGAATGGATACTCGAAGCTGGTGACATGCTATATCTTCCGCCTAATGTTTCGCACTACGGCATAGGTATGGAAGACTGTATCACCTTTTCAATAGGTTTCAGAGCGCCCTCTCATGCAGAACTACTTTCTGCCTATGTTGATGAAAAGATAACGATGCTTGACGATAGTATACGCTACCGCGATCCAGATTTAAGCACAAATAAAAATAGCGGTGAAATAACACCTACTGCCATAGACAATATTCAAAATATTTTACTTTCCCAGTTTAAAGACAGATCGAATTTAGAAGACTGGTTTGCGCGTTTTATTACAGAATATCATACTGACACCGAGGTTTTGTCTGAATGTTCTTTAACCTTAAAACAGTTTGACACTAAATTTAAACAAAAAAAACAGATTCGACGTGCAGCAGCCATCAGGGCAAATTACCTTGTAACACATAGCGGACAACTTAAGTTATATGTAAATGGTGAACAACAAATAATTGAGCCAGGCCAAAAACACCTTGCCAGATTATTCTGTAATCAACATATTTGGGCTTATGCAGACTTAGATATTCAAGCAATCGAGTACTTCAGCCAGCTTTACAATCAAGGATACCTGGAATATATCGATGAGTAACATCTCAATTAAAGTCGTCGATTTCAATGACAATATGGCTGATATTAAAGAAATTCGGACTAGTGTATTTATTAAAGAACAACATGTGCCTGAAGAACTAGAATGGGATGAATTTGACAGTGAAGCCACCCATATTTTAGCCTATTATGACAATAAAGCGGTTGCAACAGCGCGATTACTCAAAAATGGTCATATCGGCAGAATGGCTGTACTTAAGGAATTCCGTAATCGTAATATAGGCAAAAACATGCTTAAATATATTCTAGAATTGGCAAAAAAACACTTAGTCACTGATATCAGGTTATCAGCTCAGGAACATGCGGTAGAATTTTACAGAAAAATGGGATTTTCTGTCGTAAGCGATGTCTATATGGATGCAGGCATACCTCATTACGATATGAAATACAGCGGATAATTAATATGCAAGATGAAAATAAAAACTATAAATATAAATCAGCTGATACTGATATATCTTTATCCAGCAGAGATGAAGTTAAAATAATTAATATCGCGCTTACTCAAAAATCAGTACGAAACATTGATATTATATCAAGAAATCTTGACCCGGGAGTTTTTAACAACACTGATTTCTTTGATGCGATAAAAGCACTGTCTATATCAAGTAAATTTACCAAGGTTCGAATCCTGGTTAAAGACAGTGATCCGATTGCTAAGAATGGACATAAAATCATAAAATTAATTCAACAACTTACCAGTAGCATTGAAGTGAGAAAAATTTCTGAAGAATACAAATCATATAATGAAGCTTTCTCACTATATGATGGCAAAGGCGTCATCTATTTACGCTACGCCGATAGATACGAAGGGTTTGCAAACTTCGATCGACCTCGCTTAGCTACTGAACTATCTAATTTTTTTAATGAAGTATGGGAACATAGTGTACCTGATGCAGAATTACGCAGGCTATATATATGATAAAACCACTTTTCCTATTATTAATATCACTACACATCACTATCGTCATTTCACCTGTTAACGCAGAAGAAGGTGAAGTCGCTGTCAATGAAGTGACATCAGTAAATCTTAAATATATTTCAGGTGATGATGTAATCTCGGTACTAAAATCATTAATTGATGATTCCATTTCAATAAGCCATAAAGACAAGGTACTTTTAATCAACGGAATCCCTAATAAAGTAAAAAGTATACTTCCAATTATATCTCAAATTGATAGTGCTCCCACAGCATTAACTATCGAGTTTATTGCCTCAAACAGAAAAATAGACTTCAATCCGTCAAGTAATACTTATACCAATATAAACAAAAACAAAACTTCGCAATCGATGGCGATAACTGAACGCCAATGGGTTATTTTAAAAACGGGCTTATCTATTCCAATAGCACAACGAACTCGCTCTGCTGATGGCACTGAAACACAATCATTTCGTTACAAAAAAGTCAGCAAAAGTTATATTTTCAAAGTCCATGAGTTTAGTGGCTGGTCAGTTATACAGGTAGGTGTTGACAGCGCAGAAGTCACCCATGGACCAGTTGGCCCAATCGAACACCTTCAGTTAAACACAACCATCGTTGGTAAAACAGGCGAATGGCTAGAAGTAGCCACGGCGAATAAAATAATCCCTGATGGTAATAATAAGATTTACTCTTCAAGCAGTTCTGGTAAAAAACATATTCATTTATATGTCAAAGTAAAAAAACCAGAATCTCAAGATATAATAAAAAAAGATACTGAAATCACCCAATGAATATACATTATACGGTTAAGCTTCATAATCCACATGCACACACTTTTAAAATTACCTTAACAATCAACGCTCCCGATCCAGAGGGACAAGTATTATCGTTGCCAGCCTGGATTCCTGGCAGTTACATGATTCGAGATTTTGCTAAAAACATCATCACCATAAATGCAAAATCTAATAACAAATTTATAAGGCTAGAAAAACTAGATAAAAGCAGCTGGAAAGCAAACACGACAGATTCACCTCTTATTATTGAGTATGAAGTCTATGCCTGGGATTTATCGGTACGATCAGCACACTTTGACATGACCCATGCTTTTTTTAATGGCACCAGTTTATTCCTAATGCCTCACGGACTTGAAGTTGAACCCTGCACTGTAGAAATTCAACCACCTCAAGAGCAGAAGTATTCAGACTGGAAAGTGACGACCTCGTTAACAAAACAAGACACTAGCGCTTCTGGCTTTGGTAGCTATCAGGCGCTGGACTATGATGAGTTAATCGATCATCCAGTAGAAATTGGTACTCAAACAGAATTTGACTTCACAGTAGAAAATACAAAACATAGTATGGCGCTTACCGGCATTCATCGTGCTGATAGCACCCGTTTAATTAAAGATCTAACTAAAATATGCCAAACCCATTGTACAATGTTTGGTGAACTACCTAAGTTAGATGAATATATTTTTCTTGTCATGGTCACCGGTGATGGCTATGGTGGTTTAGAACACCGTAGCTCCACCAGCCTGATGTGTTCACGAGATGATTTGCCCTTAGAAAATCAACCGCTTGATCCTGATGAAAAATACCGAAACTTCCTCGGCTTATGCAGCCATGAGTATTTTCATACCTGGAATGTAAAGCGTATTAAACCAGAAGGCTTTCTACCCTACGATTTATCCACTGAAACCTATACCCGTCAACTCTGGGCATTTGAAGGCATTACCTCTTACTACGATGAACTGGCATTAATTCGCAGTAAAGTTATCTCGTTAGAAAGTTACCTGGAACTCCTCGGGCAAACCATTACCCGCGTATTACGTGCTAAAGGTCGCCTTATCCAAAGTATTGCCGAGTCAAGCTTTGAAGCCTGGACTAAATTTTATAAACAAGATGAAAGTGCCCCTAACACCATCGTTAGTTATTATGCTAAAGGTGCCCTGCTCGCATTATGCCTTGATCTGTCAATAAGATTAAAAACTAATCATGAAAAATCACTCGATGATGTCATGCGCTATCTTTGGATAAATTACGGCAAGAAATCTATTGGTGTCCCCGAAGGAAAAATTGAATCCATCATAAGCGATATTAGCGGTATTGATTTTAGCGATTTCTTTAAAAACTATCTCTATGGAGTAGAAGAGCTTCCCTTACAAGAATTACTGGCAAAGTTTGGCGTTTCCTACAATTTACGAGCAACAATATCTGCCGATGACAAAGGTGGCAAACCTGCTGATAAAACCACTTCATCAACCTCAAGTATTGGCGCACGTTTTGTCGAAAACTCACTCGGCGCAAAAATAACGCATGTCTTTACGGGTGAGAGTGCTGAATTAGCCGGCTTATCCGCCGGAGATATTGTTATAGCCATTAATGATTTGCAGGTTAATAAAACAACAATACAAAGCTTTATTAACAACTACAACGAAGGTGATGAACTAACGATACATGCCTTCCGCCGAGACGAATTAAAGGTCTTTAAATTAACACTAAAAGCCGCAGAATTAACCACCTGCTATTTGCAAGTAAATAAAACATCTTCAGATGAAGAAAAAAACCATCAAGATAAGTGGCTATATCCTTAATTATAAATATGGCTAATAACGACTGCGACTTCAACTGGTCGATGCAACACATGGTCATGAATATCGACTAACATTGATAATAGTTTGCTGGTGAAATAAAACTACCAACCATATCATCTACGTGATAACTACAAATGTCTTAAAACAAGAAATTCAATAATCCTTGTAAATACTTCTTCTAAGTATCGTTTCACGTTTTCAAGCCACTATAATATTTTTATCTAGTAAGCTGTTGAAATTATAGCGTTAATTAATCCCTGATTATTCGTCAGGTTGAATATATGACATTAATTGCCCTTTGCCTGGTTTTAATAATCGATAAATATTCCTGTAGGTTTCTGATATATTTGGATATTATTAATTTTTATCGGACAGATATAGCTAATAGCGTCCACATATTTAACTGTTAAATTACATTAATATATTATGAATAATACACAAGAAACTTTTATATCAAGATTTTTAAAATTAGAGTCAGGTGGCGGCATAACTCTCATGCTCGCGGCTGTGCTTGCTCTTATATTTGCTAATTCACCTTTGCATTCTTATTACGCTTTACTTCTTGATACCCCGGTAGAAATTAGAATTGGCGCATCAGAAATTGCTAAGCCTTTATTACTTTGGATAAATAATGGATTAATGGCCGTTTTCTTTTTCCTTGTTGGTCTTGAGTTAAAGAGAGAAGTTTTAGAAGGAGAACTTTCCGATAAACGAAACATTATAACGCTACGTCTGTTAACTAAGTGGTTAGACATAAAAACTGGTGAAAATATTTTCAGCGAGACAATTAGTACATGAAAACTAAATTACCATTACCTCAGGACAAGAAATTAACAATTGTATTTAGAGTCGAACCCGGTTGTCTGGGCCCTGATGGTGGTGAGCATGTTGAGGAATTCTGCAATTCAGCAAAAATTGATTTTGAATATGCTGATTCAGATTATATATATTGGGAGATCATTCCCAGGCATGATAAATCTCTGCCCGAAATGCAATTCAAAGTAGGTAATAAGATATTAACTCATGAAAAAGCCGTAAAGTATTTAGGTATGTTTGATAAAAACCTGGATGAGCTTGAAGAATATTTCCATGAAAATATTGCTATTCTGATTGGTAATTATATGAGACCTTAGTTGATATAATAATTAGGAATTTATAAATGAAAATAAATGAATTTGGAAATAAAACAATTGTCTTAGCAGAAAATATCGGACTGGTAATAATTGCAATAGCTACAGTTATAGCAGTAGCAATAGAAGTTACTTCAATGATTTCTGCAAGAACAGTCACTTTAGCTGACTTATTATTGCTATTTATATATCTGGAAGTTTTTGCAATGGTTGCCATGTATCTTAATTCAGGAAAGCTACCTGTCCGCATGCCTTTGTACATCGCAATTGTATCATTGGCTCGATACCTTATTTTAGATATGAAAAGCATGGATAACTGGCGGATGCTGGGTGTTTCTGGTGCAATATTGCTTATAGCAATTGCTGTTCTTTTACATCGATACGGTCACACAAATTTTCCTTACAAAGATAAATAACAGCTAAACAAAATGTATTGAGTCGATAAAAAATATGAAATCACATGGTATCCATCTATGTTATTTATATCGTCAAAATTTACCCGGCAAACATCGAACCTTACATGGATTAGCATCTATATAATGAACAATAAATGGTATGCTTGTATATAAATCTCCTTTAGCTTAAGTAACGTATACCTGCTTTTTACATAAAACTAATATATTTTTATTCTATGAGCAATAAAAGACAATTACATCGAGTTGAATTTGACTGTTTTGTTGAGTTTGTTACTACAGACTCTCATCATGTATGTGAACTCATTGATATTTCACTTAAAGGTGCGCTTATTGCTGGCTGCTCAGGTGCAACACCTGCTCCCGGAACACCGTGTCAACTCATTATTAGTCTTGATGAACAAAAAAACAATCAAATTATTATGAACGGTATTGTTGCACACAAAATAGAAAACCGTGCCGGCGTACGTTGTGATTCTATTGATGTAGATAGTATGGTTCACCTTAGAAAACTCATTGAGTATAATCTCGGTGATGTTGAGCTGGTTAATCGTGACTTCGATAATCTGGTCTTACACTAGATTATTCTGGCCATATTTATTTTCCACGTAAAACAGCTATTTCTTTCAATAGCGGGCTAATAATATGATCGATTTTCTTACGCATTAATGAGCCAATTGCATCTGTTCTGGAAAAAACAGGTGTTAATAGCGATTCATTCAGTAAAGAGAAAATAAGAATTGATCTTAGTAAAGGCTTTAAGTAAGAATCTATCTCAAGCACTTGTTGAAGCTGTTCAGTTTGCATAGAGCTTACTTCAATATATTTTTCTACATCGCTAATTAATAAATCAATATCATCATATTTAACTTCATTAGGACGCGCGTCTGAAAAATATCCTTTAATGGTATCGAATAAAAAAACCACCACCTCCTGGTTAGATGGTTTTTTCATTACCGTTTCCATGGTTTGTAAATAAGCTTGTCCTTGTTCGCTCAATAAACGAAGAATGATTTGCGCATAAACATTATCATTTAATGTACTCAGTTGAGATTTTATCTCTTCATATGATTTATGTTTCGCTACTTTCAGAGGCAATTCATCAGGCAGTGCTTTTAAAAAGCCAACTAGCAATGCATTTTTACGCTGACCTTTTTTCCATAAACTTGCTTTAACTTCATCGGTAATCAAATTGCGTTGTAATACGAGTTGCGCTGACTTCAGCATGGCATGCGGTTCTTCCTCAAAAGGTAAAAACTCAACTAAAAAATCGGCCAGTTCTTTACCCATGCTGCCATCAATCACGTCATCATGACGTAATAAACAACGTGCATTTGCCGCTGTCGGCATTGCCCACCACGCGCGTCTTGCGATCTCATTGGTTACTTCATCAGCATTAACTACGGCAACAATCGCTTCGGACTCTCCTAGTAACAATAAGCGTTCCAGGCTTTCATTGGTTCTCGACTGCCCCATACGGGTCCAGCGACGTAAAAAAATAGGGTAGCCACCGGGTGAGCCTAATACATGGGTAGAGATAAGCTCCTTGACTTCTTTCACATATACTTCATCTTTACAGTTCGCTTTTAAGTCAACTCTCGCCTCACCCTTCTCCGATAAGCCATAAACAATCATTTTTGATTCATCGATACGAATCGCTTGTAAATCCTGGTGTAGTAAAACATTCAGGCGTAAATTATCTTCATTAGAAAGGTTCATAATATATTTTCTTTAAAAACCACTGGGACACGGGGAGCACTGGGGTGTATTAATAATAATAAAAATAATTCCCTGTGCTCCCCGTGTACCCTGTGGTTTATTTGTTAATTCAATTGGACGCGTTGACCCCACGGCACTTTCGCCTTGCCTTTTACCAACCATAATACATCAAAGCTCGGTTCAACTTTAGGGAACTCACCTTCTGCATCGGTAAAATAGACGAGTATATCTGGCGTTTTATCTTGTTTGTTTGCCCAATTAAATACTGGTGTGAAACGAGTACCACCACCGCCTTTAATACTTTTAGGCAAACTAAATTCATCCCAGGGTTCAAAAGTAAAAGGACTACCTGCTGATAACTCTGAATCGCACGCCAACAAAGTCACTTTTGCACGCATTTGCGCTTTCAGCGAATCAATTTCTGAAACAAACTCCTGAATTTCACTCATGCTAATTGAACCACTGGTATCAAGCGCAATCACAATATCTAATTGAGCACTTCTTAAACTGGGATAGATAGCTGGATCTCCACGACGCGTTGATGGACGTGTATAAGTATAATCATCACGAGCAATTGCATTAAGGTAACGCGATACCAGGTTACGCCACGGCAACTGCGGTTGTAATAAAAAATCAACCATACGTGCCATTTCACCATCAAGCTTACCGGCTTGCATCGCCTGCTGTGCAGCGCCAGCCATACGTTGTTGCCATTGTACGCTCAGGTTTTCTTTTTCCTGGTGAGTTAAAGGCTGCGGTTTTTCTGCACCTTTACTGTTTTTATCTTGCTGTTGTGTTGACTGAGACTGATTCCCACCATCTTTATCGTTGTTGCCTGACTGATTACCACCCTGACCGGTTTGTTGCTCAGGTGATTGTTGCGAGCCTTGTCCCTGGTTGGGTTGTTTATCTTTTTGTGTGTTGTCCGCATCTGAATCATTATTCGGTGGAGGAGCAACATTATTCTCCCCTTCTGAATTAGAATCATCGTACACATGTTGATCCAGTGTTTCCTGATCATCCAGGTCATCAATCAAAGGATAGATTTCTTCCGCTGTCATCCCCTCATATTCAAGCATTCTCAGGGTGCCGGGTGGTGGTGTTAAACCATCTTTTTCTAATAATGGATTTATTGCATAGTCACATGCTAAATCCCATTTATGCGTAACTCGATGTTGACGACGTGCGAAGTGAGAAAGCGCACAATGTAGGGCTTCATGCGATAACATGAATTGTGTTTCTTCGATTGATAAACAATCAATGTATTCACTGTTGTAATAAAACTTGCGTGCATCGGTTGCGGTTGTTTTACACCATTCCGGATCGGCTTCTTCCATTGGCAAACGCAACACTAAGGCACCCAGGAATGGCTTATCGATAATCAGCCGGGTTCGCGCTGACGCTAACTTTAATTCAACCTTACTTAACTCGACAGGACTCTCAGCAGTCATAATTCAGAGGTCTCTTAGTAAAGCATTACGTCCGCTATTGCATTCGACCATTGCGCAAATTCTGGTACAGCAAAAATATCATTGCCAATGGCACGGTGCATATCTGATACAAGCATGACGCCCATTTCACGTTGTGGGAACGCTGAAGCATAATTCAAAATATGGCCATGTACCGTTTTTGCTTGATCCGTTTCTTGAACACGAATAGCGTGTCCGACTAACGAAGATGCAACGGCATATTGTAAATCAATTTCTTTGGGTGATTGAACCTGTTCACCTTTAAGAATGGCACTGATGTCAGGCAGCTGATCCAGGTTATTAATAAACGCATTCAGTTCAATACCTGCAGCCGGGCCAACACACGCTTGTAACGCACCTAAACGAATATCATTTTGGTGTTCAAATTTTTGTACCGCGCGATGGGCAAACTCCCATGAACGAGGCGAAGGAAAAGCAACCGGGTTATGCGCCGGATCAAATTCAAATAAAAGTTCTGGTCGAAAACGCACAAAGGCAATCACTCGATCATCAATGTCATTTTTATAGGCCCAGGCAACCCAGTCATCGACGTTAACTTCAAAGTCGAAATGTGAAAAACGATTCGCTAACGGTGCCGGCATGGTATAGGTTACGCCACGATCACCTTGCCTGTTACCCGCCGCGAATATTGCCCAACCTTTCGGCACTTCGTACTCACCCAGTTTACGATCAAGAATTAACTGATACGCTGCAGCTGAAACACTGGGCGGGGCCGAGGTTATTTCATCTAGAAATAAAATCCCTTTTTCGCCATGTGTCTCAGCACTGGGTAACATTGAAGGAATCGCCCATTCAACATTATGACCTTCACGAAATGGTATACCGCGCAAATCACTCGGCTCCATTTGTGATAAACGAATATCAATTAACGGTGCGTCATGACGCTTGGCAATTTGTGAAATGATTTGTGACTTACCGACGCCAGGCGCACCCCACAACATAACCGGTGTATGGTGACCATCTTCCGTACTTAAAAATTCTTTATCTAAAACTGATGTTAAATGTGCTGGACGCATTTATTGCTCTCTAAATATATTTAAAACTCATTAATAATTAAAATTATCAAGCTGTGGGATTATTGGTATTTACAACTAACTTAGCTAACTCAGCTATCAATTTATACGATTGTTTTGTATATCCACCACTTGTCATAATAACGGTTGGGATAGCTCGTTTAGCTAACTGTTCAACTACAAATTTGTCTCGCTTAATAATTCCAGAATAACTAACTTTCAAACTTCCCAAGGGATCCGTATCTAAAATATCATTCCCCGCGTTATAAAAAACTAACTTAGCATCACTATTTTCATCCAAAAAGGATAATAAGTTTTCTTCCAGAATACTCAAGTATTTATCATCTGACATTCCGGCTTTTAATGGAATCATATAAGGAAACTCATCAACATCACCTTCATGAATACCGGGGTAAGACTGAAACCCATACATATCAAAATTTTTAACTTTGCTGGTATCTTTTATAGTCGCTTCAAATCCATTTCCGCGATGCGCATCAAGGTCAATCATCAATATCTTATCATCGTCATTTAAATGTTTTTTATCTTTACTATTCGCAATACTCAAAGCTGCATCAGCAAAAAAACAAAAGCCCTCACCATGATCAGCAAAAGCATGATGATACCCACCACCTATATTCATAACCATATTGTTATTTTTTAGTGCCAGCTCTGCAGCAAGAATAGTTCCATTACATGCAAGCCGAACAGGCTCAATTAATAACTTATATAAAATATAGTGTGGAATAAATCTTAAAAGTTTTATCTCGACAACCTTAGAAATCACTGAAGAATAGGACAGTGAATCCAGGTAATCTTGATTGTGTACTTTAAGAAGTACTTCATCTGATACGATTTCTATTGGTTCAACCCAAAGAGAATCAATTTCCCTTTCAAATTCCGAATATATAATATCCCAAGCTTTACTAAACTTTCTTCCTTCAAAGGGATGAAATTTATTTAGCCATGACAAATTAAAGTCATACTTATTTGAATAAATAAGACAAGGATTCATTACGGTGTTTTATCACTTTTAATTTGTAATGCATACGTTGCTACTTCATTAGGGCTCCACATGGAAATATAATTACCCATAAATCTTAATTTTAGAATTGTTCTCATAAATTTATTCGTAACTGCACTTGCAATTGATAAGCGAGGTGAATTTGAAGGTGAAACACCCGATCCAATTTCTAAAAAAGAGGCAACTACCGTAGAACAATTTAAATCTTTCATATTATATTTAGATTCATTATCTTTAAAGTTCATCCAATGTTCTATCATTTCATCTTCATTTAATTTATTAATTCGTATTTGTTGATCAGAATGCCTTCCTTCTAACCGCAAATCGACCTTATAACTACTTGGATAATGTGAGTCATGCTCATCTCCAAGCTTAATATCTCCTTTTGCGCTAGCGCTGCCCTTTGGCCAAAAACTTATATAAGTATTTTTATTTTCAATCTCTAATGATGCATGCCCTACATCATCAGCGCTATTATTCCATATGTGTACTATCACGCTCATCCTTAAGCCCTCTTTCTTGGGTTACTATAAATATACTCTTTACTTACTTCATTACGACTTTTCTAACTTGCTATTTCATTTTTCAAAAATATTAGAGTTTCTACCGTTCTTGTTGCGAAGGCAAATTCTTTGAGAAAGAGGAATGTCCAATTAGTACATAACCTTTCGAAAAGGATTATCACGCCCGCAAAATGGACTGTGGTAAGTCTAAAAGCCGGCTTTGGCGTACCACTCTTTGGCTAGAGCTTCATCTTTCTCTACCCCATTGCCTTGCTCATACATCATAGCAATGGTCGTCATTGAACCCACCATGCCTTGATCAGCGGCTTTTAAAAACCATTTAATTGCTTCTTCAGCATTTTTCTCAACACACTCGCCTTCCATATACATAAAGCCAAGACCGTGTTGAGCAACAGCATGCCCTTGTTCAGCTGCCGCGGTCATATATTCCACCGCTTTGTCTTCATTCGGTGCCACACCTAAACCATTTTGGAACATAATGGCACAGCGATGTTGTGCATCGGCGTTGCCTTTTTCAGCGAACGGCGAAAGCAGTTGTATCGCCGTGGAAAAGTGTTTGGATTCAAATGCCGCCATGGCACTATTAAAATCAACAATATCTGCAGCATCATTCATATCAAAATTCTCTTAAAACAGGCTAAAATTAGCCCATCATTATATCCTAAAATCGATACTTGACGCACCAACTAGGTTATGACTACTTAGATAGGGATGATTAGGCAATAAACCTGCCCTATAGGGATATATTTCCCCTGATAATAGCTTTGTATACTTCTGAACCTGATTAATATAACCATATTAACTATATGGTCTTTGAGGGCATTATGTCAGCTATAGCTTCTACCGATTCTAAACTTGATGCAGCACTCGCCATGCGAGATGCCATAGCAAAAGTCGCCACTGGGCCTGAATACAGTAAAGATTTATCATTCGACGAAGCAAAAGCTGCAATGGACTTTGTGCTCTCTGATGAGACTGATCCAGTACAAACCGCTGTCTTTTTTATCGGCCTACGCATGAAGCGTGAAACCGATGATGAAAACAAAGGCATCTTACAGTCGATTAAAGAAACGACAATTACGGCACAGGCAAATGTTGATGAATTAGTTGATGTTGCTGATCCTTATGATGGTCATGCTCGTGGCTTACCAATGTCAGCGTTTATCGCCCCTGTTCTGGCCGCCAATGGTGTACCAGCAGTCTGCCATGGACTTGATTACGTCGGTCCAAAATACGGTATTACGCAACATAATGTATTAAAAGCAGCGGGCGTTAAAATAGATTTAAGCCCGGCTGAAGCGGCAAAACAAATTGAAAACAAAGCCTATGGTTGGGCCTATGTTGACCAGGCTCAATTTGCGCCTCGCTTACACGATTTAGTAAATTTTCGTACCCGAATCATTAAGCGCCAGGTATTAACTACCGTAGAAGTGCTGGTTAAGCCGATTACGGCTAAAAACAAAACACACTTACTGACCGGCTACGTGCATAAAGCTTATCCCCCAATATACGCTGAATTAGCCCGTTTTTCTGGCTATGACACAGCCATGATCGTGCGCGGCGTTGAAGGTGGTGTTATTCCATCATTGCAACAACCCGGCAAGCTCTGGTCATATTACGACAAAGGTGAAGAAACTGCCGTCGAGCTTGACCCAAAATCACTCGGGTTTGAGCAAAAAACACGAGCCGTTCCACTGCCTAAAGATATTCCACAACTCGAGAATCAAGGTGCAAGCATTATTAAGCCCTTTGATACTGATATTGCTGCTCAACGTGCTGCAGAAGCAGGTTTAGCCGCGTTAAATGGAGAAAAAGGTGCTGCATATAACAGCCTGGTTTATGCCGCATCAATCACCCTGAACCATCTTGGCAAAGCCGATTCGCTACAAGCTGCCGCTGACATGGTCAGAAAAACACTGGATTCTGGCAAAGCCCTGGCACATTTCCAGGGTAAAGCTTGATTAAATTAAACTAACTAAAAGAATTTGAACAATTGTTCTTAAATTGAGATAATTACCGGATTATTCCGAGGAGATACCAATGAACCAAGAATATTATGATGCAGTAACTAAAATGGAAGAAATGGGCGTAGATGCTGAATACATCCAGGGCTGGCAAGGTGGATACGTTCACAATCCAGAACGTGAAGAGCAACGTGTAAACGAAGCTTACAGTGCAGGTTATGAAGATGGCCAAGAGCGCACTACAGAGAACTTCGGTAACTGGACTAAGTAATAACCCACCCAGTTCCATTTCAAAAAAGGCCAGGTTTAAAACCCTGGCCTTTTTTATTGCCTTCAGGTTAAATCGGTCGTTATATTTTACTGATTTTTTCTTCAAGAAAACCTTACAAGGTCCGATACAACTGTAAACGAAGTAATTACTTAGATAGTGAACTATGAAAATCAAAGTTGCTAGTGAAGATTTAAAGCTTGGCATGTATATCTCTGAGCTCGACATCCCATGGATCGAGTCACCTTTTTTGTTCCAGGGTTTCCCATTAAAAAATAATGAAGAACTGCAAGAAGTGCAGTCGACCTGTAAATACGTCTACGTTGATACAGAAAAAACACCTGTCAACTTAACCACAAATTTGAAAACGCTAACCGCAGCAAAACAAAAACCAGTTCAAAAGAAAAAGCGTAAACCCACCAAAATAGATTTTACCGATACCATCACGCTAAAACGTTCTAACTTTGACAAAAATACGTTTACAGAAAATCTTATTAAAGCAAGAAAGGCCCGTGATAAAACCCGGGGTTACATTGATACCATGCTTGCAGAAGCTAAGATGGGAAAAATCATTGACACCCATACTGCAAAAACATTAGTCGCTGAACTGGCCAGTAATATCGTTGAAAACCTCGATGCCTCAATGTGGTTAACTCAATTAAAAAGTAGAGATGAATATACTGCCATTCACAGCTTAAATGTCTGCGTACTTTCTTTAACATTCGGTCGTGCATTAGGTCTAAATATTAATGAGTTAGAAGAGCTGGGGTTAGGTGCACTCTTGCATGACATTGGTAAAATGCGTGTTCCACTGAAAGTGCTAAATAAACCAGGCAAGTTAACAAACGATGAATTTGAAATAATGAAATCTCATCCTGGTATGGGTTATGAGTTAGTGCGTGGTGATAAAACTTTATCTGCAGAAGTATTAAATATTATTAAAAGTCATCATGAACGACTTAACGGTCAAGGCTATCCAGATTGCCTGAAAGAAGATGAAATCAGTTACTTTACAAAAATCGTATCGATTGTCGATGTATATGATGCCATTACCAGCGACCGCGTATATCACGATGGCATGACCCCTCATGAAGCACTAAAAAAACTCTACGAGTGGATGCCGAATAATTATGATACGGAACTTATGCAGTCATTTATTCGTACCATTGGAATTTACCCAGTCGGTAGTGTCGTAGAATTAAAAACGGGTCATATTGGGCTGGTGGTTAAGCTCAGTGAATCTCACCGCTTAAAACCCGTTGTTATGTTAATTATGAATCGAAACAAAGAATATTATCCAAGAAGAAAACTGGTTAACCTGGCCAGTTCTATCTGGGACAAACGCGACGGCAAACCAGAAATAAAACGAATCCTCGATGCCAAAGAATATAATATTGATGTTAAAAAAATCATCAATGAAGAATCACTTGAATAATTGAGTTCCGCAATAAAAAAGCCAGGATAAACCTGGCTTTTTTATAAACATACTCAGTTATTAAAAGTTAATCGAAACACCTGCAAAAACACCATCACTAGATACATCAACTGATGCTCCAAGATCATCATCTGGCTCAGAAGAGATCACTTTATATTCAAGTATTGCGGATACACTATCAAACGGGAATTTCACGCCAACCATACCCTGAAAGCCTATTCCACTTCCGGATCCAACGATGGTTACCACTGAAACACCAGCACCAGCGCCGAAATAGGGTTTAACATGCGGACTAAGATCAAAATATTTCCGTATGGTGCCCATGACTATCAGGGTATTCATATCATTTGCAGAGGTACTGGGACTACTTGCAAGAATATCATTTGAATAGCTAATCGTTTCAATGCCCCATGAAAGTCCCAGGCCAAACTCCCTTTCATATTCAATTGAGAAAACTGATGATGCAGAGTCATCAAACGTCACTGTACGCGAACCAATATTTTGCGTCTTTTCACTTAAAGTCAAACTTGCAGTTTTAATATTTATGCTGCTTCCTAGTGCATTAGCTAGCGAACTAGTAGCTAGCATGGTGACTAAAACAGTGGTTTGTATCATTTTGCTTTTCATTTTTCATCCTTTTAAATGTTCATTTAACCCGTTAAGTATTGCACATTTTATAAATTATGCTGATGTATACAGATCACATATTCACACTATTTATGTAACTTTATAAGAAGCACGTTTCTGCCGACTTCTATCATTAATATTTTGCCGTGAATAAACTTAACGAATCATGAAGAGAAGATAATGGCAAAAATACTATCCGTTGGTAACGAAAAAGTATTTCGCGATTAATCGAAGCAGTTCTCATCGAAAATGGGCATGAAGTCGTTACCGCAGATGATGGTGTTGAAGGACTAGCGGAAACCCGGAGCCAGCAGTTTGATTTGATTTTATCTGACATCAATATGCCAAATATGACAGGCATTAGTATGGTGAGTAAAATACGTCGCTTAACCGGTTACAAGCATATTCCAATTATCATGCTAACGACAGAAAGCAGCGATTTCAAAAAATCTAAAGCAAAATCAATGGGAGCGACAGGCTGGTTACAAAAACCATTCGACCCGGAACGGTTAATGAAAGCTGTAAACAAATTAGTTGGCTAGCTTAAAATTTATTTAAATAAATTAGGAACAGATTTTCGCAAATGAGACATGATATCGCGTACTTCTATTTCGATAATCTGATCTGCCACCCACTTGTTATTTTTATCCCCCATAATTAATGCCATTTTATCGCCAAAAAAGCGCTTCATTGGGAAACTTGGGCCATCTTTTTCATCATAAGAAAATTGAGCATAGTCATTAATGCGTTCATTCAGCTGATTAACGAAATCCTCACGATAATCCCCCGCACCAATTAAATCACGTTTATTATCTTCAAGGTGTTTTGATGTTTTCGTCACCAGCTCAGTGATAAAACGAACCCGCTCATTTTCATCAAAATTTTCAATCGTCATGCGATCAATCATATGAATGGTAAAGATTAAAAATTCAGTGATAATCTTTAGTCGCTGCTCATGAGTATCTGTTTGAAAATCATTATTTTCTAAACTGAGCAAACAATTTCCCGCGATTCGCCAGGTAATAAATGCGACCGCTCCGGCAATCTCTTCAACGCTATGGGTCTTACCTCTTTTGCTCCAACGACTTTTAATTCTCACTATAAACCCTCATAAATCAAACACTTAAACAATATTGTTAATGTTGATACTATAAATAAAAACATCCCATTATACCTACTCATTGTCAAAAAATACGAATGAATGGTGTCACTTTGGTCTTTGTAATAACCATGGTAGGATAAATCAGAGTATTTTACTCGACTACTAAGCGTCAACAATATCCCGAAGGTAGGATAAACTTATCAGAATGCAGGAAAAACAAGTCATCATTAACGCACTCACTGAGGTTGTGCAGCAAAACTGTCATATCGCTGATGCGACTCATGCCGGTGATTACACCCTGTGTATCTACTTACTGAAGATGCGAGAACTCTACCGCTGGGAACAAAAAGAGAAATTTTCAAAGCAATTAGCCAATGAATCTGTCGGAAAATGGTTACGCCAACGTGAAGAGCTGTGGGATGGACTAGAGCATGCTAACTACCACGATATCAAAATCGAGCAACAATCCTTCCCACCTTTTGAATCTGATCTCATCAACCAAACCATACAACAACATAACTTAATCTACAGCGGTGGAATGGGAATAAATAACCGACCACACTTTTTCCTCGCGGAACTTGATACATCTGAACAACATAAAGATTACTCTCTCTATATTGCTGGAAAAGAATATGCCCGTGATATGTCAGCACCACCAGCGATGTCACAGCAAAACACCATCTATATAAGAAAAGAAAGTTTCCGTCGGTTACTTTGGGAAAAGCTGGAAACCTGGCGCTGGAACAGGCCTGACAATGCCTTGGGGCGTGCATTTGCTTGTTATGACTGTGAAAATGATCTTGATGCTGCACTAACCCAAATGACAGATATTGAAGTACAAAACGTAATTCAACATGAGCATGGTGAAATACAAGCAGGTAAATTACTGGGGGACGAATGGCAGCAGCTTGTTTATTCACTTCCTCATTCAAAAGCGTCAATTATGCTGCGTGCTGTTCGTGATCACATGGCAGACAGCCTGACAACATTACCCGCCTTATTAGAGAGAAATTCCGCACCTTCCTGGCATTTTTATTTTGGTAACTTGTCGAATATGAGAAAAGATCTCTACCCAGAATTAATTAAAGGTTACGATGAGTGGTATGAATCCGGTTCCTTAAATAAAATGACAGACATTACTGAACAAGGTAAAGAACACTGGTCTCAGTTGTGCCAACAAATCCTGAAAGTTAATGAACCTAATGTAAAATCCCAGCAATCAACTATTCAAAATATTGTTGAAAACAATCGCTTATAAATCTCACCATTTTTTAGCTGTTTTTAAATCGGGTACGATTTTCATCAATAAACTTTAATTTAGCTAATCGAATAACCGATATCCGATACAAACATTGCAAATTTCAATTTTTCCTGAATTAAAGCTTTAGCATAGGTTCAATACTCTTTTCTTTTTATTTCTAATATTCTAAATATAAGTAAAAGACCCATTCCCATTTAATATTGATTTTTAAATATTAACGTACTAAATAACTTTCACACTTGAAAGGTTGAAAGGTTGAAAGCTCGTGCTAAATTATCTGGAATGATTTCTGCATAGTACTAATTAAGCTAACAAATATGTTAGAAAACTTTAGTATTGTGCTACATTTTGGTGCAGCCCATAATCTGGATGCTCAAAATAAAACAGTATTTATGATTTGATTTAGAACCATAAGGTTTCAAATGACAATTCGTGTAGGTATACACCATAAAACAGTTTATAAGTTTGACCGACTGGTATCTCTTTCGCCACATGAAATTCGGCTGCGACCAGCACCGCATACCCGTACACCTGTGCATCAATATTCCATTAATGTCGAACCTGACGATCATTACATAAACTGGCAGCAGGATCCCTTTGGTAATTTTATTGGACGCTATGTTTTTAATAATAAAACGCGTCAACTAGTTATTGAAGTCGACCTGGTGGTCGATATGGTCACCATCAATCCGTTTGATTTTTTCGTTGAAGAATATGCAGAAAAATTTCCCTTTGAATATGTTAAGCAAAATAAAAAAGAACTCACACCTTATTTTGAATGTATTGAATCTGGACCATTATTAACCGAATGGGTAAATAATGTATCGAAAGAACCTAAACGCATCGAAGACTTTCTGGTTGATTTAAACTACAAACTACATCAGGACATCGGCTATGGCATAAGGATGGAACCCGGTGTACAAACTTGCGAAGAAACATTAACACTGGCAAAAGGTTCCTGTCGCGATAGTGCCTGGTTGCTGGTGCAAATATTCCGGCATCTTGGTTTAGCGGCCAGGTTTGTTTCTGGTTACCTGATTCAACTCACTTCCGATGTTAAATCTCTTGATGGTCCATCGGGTCCTGAGGAAGATTTCACCGACCTGCATGCATGGACAGAAGTTTATGTACCCGGCGCAGGCTGGATAGGCCTTGATCCCACCTCAGGTCTGTTTGCAGGTGAAGGTCATATCCCGCTTGCCTGCACACCTGATCCAGTCAGTGCTGCTCCCGTTACAGGTGCCATGGATGAATGTGAAGTTGAATTCGAATTTGAAAATACTGTGACGCGAATTCATGAAGATCCTCGTGTTACCAAACCATATTCAGATGAACAATGGCAATCTGTTATGTTGCTGGGTAAAAAAATTGAATCTGAACTAATTGAAAATGATGTAAGACTTACGATGGGTGGTGAGCCAACCTTTGTTTCAATTGATGATATGGATGGCGCAGAATGGAATATTGAAGCACTGGGATCACATAAACGAGAACGTGCTGAAGTTATTTTAAGACGCCTGTGGAAAAAATTTGCAACGGGTGGTGTGCTCCATCATGGACAAGGTAAATGGTATCCCGGCGAACCTCTACCACGTTGGGCATTAAGCAGTTACTGGCGTGAGGATAGTGTGCCGGTGTGGCAGAATCCCGAATTAATCGCTGATCCAATGCAAACAGGCAGTATGACTAAAGATCATGCTGAGGCGTTTTCAAATCACCTGGCTAAAAATATTGGCATTCCTTCTGAACACGTCATTCCCGCTTATGAGGATGTACTGTATTACCTTTGGAAAGAAGGTACTTTGCCCGATAACCTTGATGTCTTGGACAATAAACTTTCAAATAAAATAGACAGAGATCGTTTACGTCGTGTCTTCGAACAGGGACTGGATGAAGTCGTAGGGTATACGCTACCCATTGCCTGGGAGCCGGTTGAAGAACGCTGGGTAAGTTCTCGCTGGTCATTTAACCGGCAAAATATGTTTCTTCTTCCTGGTGACTCTCCAATGGGTTTCAGGCTACCTCTGGATAGTCTGAAATGGGAAGAAGAGAGTGAACGTCACAAGCACATTGATGCCGATCCCTTTGCCGAGCATGAAAAATTAACGGACACTATTAGTGAACGTTTTAGACACTTTGAACCTGCCTATCAGGGTAGAGAGCCCCTCAGTGAACAAACTATTGCCGATGAAGAACATGAAAGTGGTTTCTTTGTCAGAACCGCCATGTGCGTAGAGCCGAGAGAAGGTAATCTACATATTTTCCTGCCTCCCATTTCTAAACTAAATCACTGGCTTGAACTGATTAGCTACATTGAGAACACTGCAAAAACACTCGCCTTACCCATTATCTTAGAGGGCTATGAAGCCCCCCATGACTCACGCTTGAAACGTTTTTCTGTAACACCTGATCCAGGTGTGATTGAAGTTAATATACACCCGACCAATAACTGGAGTGATCTGGTTAAAAATACAGAAATACTATATGAAGAAGCCCATCAATCACGTCTTGGCACTGAAAAATTTATGCTTGATGGACGACATACCGGCACCGGTGGTGGTAACCATATTACACTCGGTGGCGTCACACCCGCTGACAGTCCTCTTCTTCGAAAACCTGAATTATTAAGCAGCCTGATACGATACTGGCAAAATCATCCCTCTTTATCCTATCTATTTTCAGGCATGTTTATTGGGCCAACCTCTCAGGCACCTCGTATTGATGAAGCACGCGATGATAGTTTATATGAACTGGAAATTGCGCTAAAACAAATTCCTAAAGGTGAGATACCTTTACCCTGGACGGTCGATCGAGTAATGCGTAATTTGCTGGTGGATATGACGGGTAATACACACCGCGCAGAATTTTGTATTGATAAACTTTATTCCCCCAACTCACCAACTGGACGCCTTGGTATCGTTGAGTTTCGTGGTTTTGAAATGCCGCCTCACCCCCGTATGTCTATTGTACAAAATTTATTACTACGCACCTTGGTATCAAGGTTCTGGAAAAAACCTTATGAAGAAAAACCTGTTCGTTGGGGTACAGAATTGCATGACCGCTTTATGTTGCCACATTATGTTGAAACTGATTTTAAAGAAGTTGTCACCGATCTTAAACGAAGTGGTTATCCGATAGAATATGAGTGGTTTGATCCTTTTACCGAATTCCGGTTCCCGGTCTATGGCAGAACTAACATCGGTGATATTCAAATCGAACTCAGATTTGCGATTGAACCCTGGCACGTATTAGGCGAAGAGATCAGTACTCAAGGTACATCAAGATATGTTGATTCATCAGTCGAACGTCTTCAGGTAAAAGTACGGGGTATGACAAATGACCATCATGTGATTGCTTGTAATGGTCAAACTTTACCCCTCAGAAATACCGGTGAAAAAGGTGAGTATGTTGCTGGTGTCAGGTATAAAGCCTGGGACCCTGTTTCTGGTCTTCATCCAACCTTACCCATCGACTCTCCCCTGGTATTCGATTTAATTGATAAATGGTCTAAAAAATCGCTTGGAGGCTGTACTTATTATGTGGCTCACCCTGGAGGCAGGAATCCGGAAACCTTCCCAGTCAATGCTAATGAAGCCGAATCGCGGAGATTAGCTAGATTCTCTATGGCAGGACATACAGGAGGAAAATTACACATTAAAGTAAAACACCCAAATCCAGATCACCCTTTTACTCTCGACTTAAGGAATACCTAGCTTATAACAATTATGAATTACTTTAATGGAACCTCTCATGCGCATTAGTTTCTCTCACTATGATCCAGGCCTCTTTTACGACGAAGGTTTCGTGTCTAAAAATCGTGCACGTCATTCAAGTAAGGAGATGATTAAATTATTTCGTAAAATGCATGAGGATGAATTAGCTGCAAGACAATCATCAGCGGAGCTGGCGATAATAGAAATGGGTATATCATTTACTGTCTATACTGATAAAGATGGCAACATCGATCGCAGTTGGCCTTTTGATATTGTTCCTAGAATCATACCTAAATCTGAGTGGGACAAAATAGAATCAGGATTGAAGCAACGTGTTAAAGCATTGAATTTATTTATTGATGACTTGTATAACGAACAGAATATTATTAAAGATGGTGTTTTCCCAGCAGAGGTATTAGCCGACTCAAAAAACTTTAGACCTGAATGTGTCGGTATCAAACCTAAAGCAGGAATTTGGGCGCATATTTGTGGCTCTGATCTGGTGAGAGATACCGATGGAACAATGTATGTGTTGGAAGATAATCTTCGCGTTCCCTCTGGCGTCTCTTATATGCTCGAAAACAGAGAAGTCACTAAACAGGTATTTCCTGAACTGTTTGAAACCTATGCACCGTTACCGGTGGATGACTATCCTACCGATCTCCATGAAATGCTGACCTCCATTTCACCCAGAAAAGTAAAACGTCCGGAAGTGGTGCTATTAACACCAGGCATCTATAACTCTGCCTATTTCGAACATGCTTATCTTGCACATCAAATGGGTGCAGAACTGGTCGAAGGCAGAGATTTGTTTGTCGATAAAGATGAATGTGTCTATATGCGTACGGTAGCGGGAGCGCAACGTGTCGATGTGATTTATCGCAGAATTGACGACGACTTTATTGATCCTGAAGTATTTCGTGAAGATTCAACCCTCGGTGTCCCTGGTCTGATGCGTGCGTGGAAAGCCGGTAATGTAGGCATTGCCAATGCGCCGGGAGCAGGTGTGGCAGACGATAAAGTGGTATATGCCTTTGTACCCGATATGATCCGTTATTACCTGAATGAGGAACCCGGTATTCCGAATGTGCCAACCTACCGTTGTATGTATAAAAAAGAACGAGACTATGTACTCGCTAATCTTGAAAAACTGGTGGTTAAACCGGCAAATGAATCAGGTGGTTATGGCATGATGATTGGGCCTGCCGCTACAAAAACTGAACGAAAAACATTTGAGAAACTCATTAAAAGAAATCCCCGAAATTATATTGCGCAACCGACTCTTGGCATATCTACAGTACCCACTATCGTCGGTAAAACACTGGAACCAAGGCATGTTGATTTGAGACCCTTTATTCTTAGTGGTAAAAAGTCTGCGATCACAACGGGAGGATTAACCCGAGTGGCAATGCGCAAAGGTTCATTAGTCGTTAATTCATCTCAAGGGGGCGGTTCAAAAGACACCTGGATTGTTTCGGACGTGAGGAAATAAACATGCTTTCACGTGTAGCTGAATCGATTTACTGGGCAGGTCGTTATATTGAACGAGCTGAGAATACTGCCCGGCTTATTCGTGTTAATTCTTACTTGATGTTAGATACACCCAAAGGAATTTCCCCCGGCTGGAAAGCACTGATCCCAATTAGCGGATTGAATGAAGAGTTCAAAAATTATAGCAATGATCCAAGCGAACGTGATGTGATTAAATTTCTCATCGGAGATCAGAAAAATCCAGGCTCTATTTTAAATTCACTTAAATATGCACGAGAAAACTTTCGCACCGTACGAGAAGTCATTCCACGTACAGCCTGGCAAAAACTTAATACCCTCTTCCTGTATTCAAAGGAAAATGTCTCAACGGGTTTAACTCAAAAAGGTAGAGATAAATATCTCGACCGAATTATTTCTGGCTCGCAACAACTCCATGGATTAATGGCTTCAGTAATGTATCGTGATGAAGCATGGCATTTTTTGCGTATTGGTCGAAGTATTGAGCGCGCAGAAATGACAACACGTATAGTTGATGTTCGTTCGGAAAATATCCTAACAGACATAGACGAATCATTTGAATCAATGAGTTTTAAAAATATTCAGTGGATTAGCATTTTAAAATCTCTTTCAGCTTATTCCATTTACCGACGTAGAATAGATGTTCGAGTAGACAGGTCATCAATATTGGAATTTTTATTCCATGACAAATTGTTTCCCAGGTCACTAGCTCATTGTATCGCGTCTGTTGAAGAGAGTGTTGGGATGCTGGCGAATAGCCCCAGTCCACTAAAGTCACTTAGGGTAATTGAAAATAAACTTAATAAGCAAAATCTTGAGAAGCTAAAACTTGACACGCTGCATGCATTTATTGATGAAATTCAATTAGGTATAAGACGCTTTCATAATGCACTCGAAAAACAGTATTTTCTTTCACCTTACAAATGAATAAAATTTATAATGCGTCTTTCAACTACAATCTATACAGAGTTGACTAATTCGGTTTCTATATGACAAAAACATTTAATACTTTAACTCAATAATAGAAGAGGCTTATACATGACTTACTGTGTTGGACTTTGCCTTGATGAAGGCCTTGTTTTTGCTTCTGACTCACGCACGAATGCGGGCGTGGATTATGTGACGACCTATAGCAAAATGCATGTTTTTAACCCGTCCCCGGATCGCCTTTTTGTGATTCTGTCTGCGGGTAACCTCGCCACTACGCAGGAAGTGATCAATCATATTCAACGTGATATCGACTACCCAACCGGTGCACCGAATTTAACTAACGTTAAGTACTTATTTGAAGCCGCTGAGTACGTAGGAAAGATTAGTCAACAGGTGCAACAGGAATATAGTCAGGCTTTTACCAAGTCAGGCATCAGTGGGACAACAACATTATTGATTGGTGGACAGATTACCGGCCAACCGCATGGTCTCATTATGATTTATCCCCAGGGTAATTATATCAGCTCTTCTCCACAGACACCTTACTTACAAATTGGTGAGAGTAAATACGGAAAACCGGCTCTCGATCGCATTTCACATACGGGACTCTCATTACATGAAGGCGCTCGCCTGGCGTTGGTGTCACTGGATGCGACAGCACGCTCAAATATTACGGTGGGCCCGCCTTTTGAAGTGGCAACCTATGCAAAGGACAGAATGCAGTTAAGCTCTCGTTGCAGTTTTGACGAATCTGATTCCTACCTTATCAATCTACGTCAAGCCTGGAATTCGGGGATTAATAATGTATTTCAGGGATTACCGGATTTTGAATCAAGTCAGCAGCAGGTATTTGACTTAAAGATGTCCCAGACAACATCTCAAACAGTGTCTCAGAAACAAGAAATTCAAGCGCAGCAAATGATGAAACCACAACAAACCATCACTTAAATAGAAGTCCCGTTTCACTATATACTCAGCTTGTCACAACAGTTTTAATCAGGCGGCCCAGCTAATAATTCCGCCCGAACATCCATACTACTATAAATTGCTGGCGGACCAAACTGATGGTATATCGCAACATCAGCCGCATCACGCCCGTAAGCCACAGCAACCCTCCCACCACGAAGCTCTTCATCAGTTGGATCAAACGTATACCAGCGGTCACCCACATATGCCTCGAACCAGGCATGCATGTCCATAGGTTCAAGTCCGTAAAGGTAACCAACAACCAATCGCGCAGGAATGCTAATGCTACGACACAGTGCTATACCAAGATGGGCAAGATCGCGACACACTCCCTCTCTCTGAGCGTTTACCTCAGCTGCAGACAATGGATATTCACTTGAACCGGGTACATAACGAACAGAGTTTCGAATCCATTCACTAATTGTCATAACCTGATCGTAACCTGGCGGGTCACCTGCTACGATATCTAGGGCTAGGTCACCAAACCTATCCGATTCACAGTAACGACTTGGACGTAAAAAAGACAAAACTGAATCGGGTAGATTCTGAATATCGACAAAGGAAGCGCTGGGTTCTTTATCAACGTAATCTGCAGTCATTAAAACAGCTGAGGTTTGAATAGTAAAATGGCCTGCAGGCGCAATCATTCGCTGACAAAGATTTCCAAAAATATCTGTAAATTCAACTACCTGCACGCTCGGCGTGAGTGTATACGCTTCTCGTGCTATCCATTGTTGCTCACCACTGCGTGGACGAAGCATGAGGATTAAGGGTGTAGAATCACCCATTTCAAACTCGAGATTACATGTGGTTTGTATCCACATTATGAATATTCCTTAACAGTTAATAAAAACAAATCCACAGACGATGAATCACCTTATTCAGATATATAATTACCTTTCATTTTCACTACAAGTATTACTAAATTCATTAATAGTATTACGCGTAAATATATTAGCACACGAGTAATAATGGAAATTATTAGAGGAAATTACAATGATAATTTTATCTAATCTTGCTTTCATACGAATTAAATTTAGACCATACTGTATGAAACTTTGATCAATAATATGTAGACTTATTTTATGACTTATTGTGTTGGACTCTGCCTTGACGAAGGCCTTGTTTTTGCCTCTGACTCACGCACGAATGCCGGTGTCGATTACGTGACGACCTACAGCAAAATGCATCTTTTTAACCCGTCCCCGGATCGCCTTTTTGTGATTCTGTCTGCGGGTAATCTCGCCACTACGCAGGAAGTGATCAATCATATTCAACGTGATATCGACTACCCGACCGGTGCACCGAATTTAACTAACGTTAAGTACTTGTTTGAAGCCGCGGAGTACGTAGGAAAAATTAGCCAACAGGTGCAACAGGAACATAGTCAAGCTTTTGCCAAGTCCGGCATCAGTGGGACAACAACATTATTGATTGGTGGCCAGATTAGCGGCCAACCGCATGGCCTCATCATGATTTATCCCCAGGGTAATTATATCAGCTCTTCTCCACAGACACCTTACTTACAAATAGGTGAGAGTAAATACGGTAAACCTGCTCTCGATCGCATTTCTCATACAGGACTGTCATTACATGAAGGCGCTCGCCTGGCGTTGGTGTCACTGGACGCGACGACACGCTCAAATATCACAGTCGGTCCACCTTTTGAAGTGGCAACCTATGCAAAGGATAGTATGCAGTTAAGCTGTCGCTGCAGTTTTGATGAAGCAGATTCCTACCTGATTAATCTACGTGAAGCCTGGAATTCTGGGATTAACAATGTATTTCAGGGATTACCGGATTTTGAATCAAATCAGCCACAAGTGATACTATCGTCAGCGACAACACCTGCTCAGGCGCAAGCTCAGGCAGATCAAATGGTGAAACCTCAACGACAAATCACCTGAAAAGATTTCAAAGCTTTATATAATTAAATTTACGACAAAATAAAATGTTAAATTCACTATCTTTTGCCCGCAATGGCGATAAACTAAATTCCGATTTTTTTGAAGAGTATTTAGTCAGATTACTCGAAGAAAGAGATTCAGTTGGCCTCACTAGCATGATCCACGAAATTGATGCGATCATGATCACTGTCGATCCTGGCCACTCAGTACGTTATATTGCAGAACTGGCATTGATGTCTCCCTACCATTACCTGGTAACGTTAGAAAGCGAAAACCACTGGACGCATATTCTACGTATAGATATGAACTCGCCAGACTTGCTCATTCGAGAAGTTAAAGATCCAAATATTCGTGGTATTTTTCGCAGTTTGAACGAAATTTATCCTATTGGATCAAACAAGCCAAACAGTCGTTATATGGGTGAAATTCTCAGAGTTAACGATCTTCACAGTGTTGTACAACTTCAACAAGAACGTGATTTCCGCTTCTTTAACCAGGATCAAGTGCGCAAGCTAGAATTCCCCGGTAACGTAGCGATCAGTAAACCTTCACCTTACACTCATAATATCGTTGGCTACATGGAACGGCCGGAAGAACAATTACGTGTATATTCACTCGGCGTAAGTAATATATTAAGTGAAGTTCAGGATGCTTACTGTGCTGCAAAAGAGCTACAGAAAAAATTACAAATCAATGATCTTATTCTGCCCATAGATCATTTAGCAACACGAATTTATAGTCAGAACCGAGAAGTGGCTATTCTAGAATGGCTTACGTTATCAAGTTATTATTACTGGGGTTCATATGATATAAAAGAACAAAACTCTTCTACCAATGTAACTAAAAACGTCCACTATTCTAACGAACTAAAATCTCCTGCCAAGGTATTTACCGCAAATAATACCCCTTACTTTGTTAATCACCTGGTAAAACTTCCATCACCCACTGAAAATTTTGTACGTAACTATGGACCACGCCTGCACCACATTGCGATGGCTGTTCGTGATGGTGAAACGAATGGTATGGAGAATATTGGAATGATTGTTAGTCAGATCGCCTCTCAAGGTAAAGATTTTTTACTTGATGTTATTGGCTCAAAAGAAGAAGGTCTCAAGCAGATATTTTCTAGTGCATCGGAACATTCTTCTCTGATCATTGAGTATGTACAAAGATTTGGTGACTTTGATGGATTCTTTGCAAAAGACAATGTCGCCGATCTCACCCACGCTGCAGGTATTGAAGAGGAACTCAATAAGCTAACATCCGAAGCAAAACAAGCACAATAAAATTATTTCAGCTGAACATCTGTAAACTTGATTCAGCTGAAAAATTTTCAAATCCAGTTTAAATATATGTCCCTTTATAATAAAAAGATTAGTACTTTATAGTTCTATTTCTTCCACTTTAGTAAATACTATTAAAAGCATGTAATAATATACTCTAAGAGCAAGAGTAATAGTGATATGACTGAAACCGGGGAAATTTTCTACATTTAACCCTGTACAATAATTATCTTTCAGGTACTTCAATACTATGAACAAGTTATTTAGCAAAAAAATTAACTGGTTTACACAAAAAGATTTACATCTTCCTAATTCATAAGGTTCAAAAAATGACCACAGAAAAAGTTATCTCACCACTCACAACTATTAAAGAAGTAAAAGAAAACACTTTTATATATGAAAAACACAATGCCCTGCCAGATGAACTTTGTGACAACATGGTTCAACGCTTCGAAGAAAATACTGAAGATCAATACCTGGGACGTATTGGACAAGTAGCCTCTCAAGATAGCAGCATAAAAAAAACAACAGATCTTGTTGTTAGTGGTAAAGAGCACTGGAAAGATGTTGATAATAACCTGTTCCGTTCAATGGGCATAGCCATAAAAGAGTTTAGAGAAGCCTTTCCCTACTTTAAAGGTCCATTTAAAGACATGGGGTATGGAATACAACGCTATAACCCGGGTGAATTTTATCACTGGCACATCGATGGTGGCTCACATGATTTTAGTCAGCGTCAACTTGTAGCAATTTGGTATTTAAATGATGTGCCCGGACCCGGTGGTGAAACTGAATTCCTGTTCCAGGATGTAAAAATCAAACCGGAAAAAGGCAAGCTGGTTTTGTTTCCCCCTTTCTGGACACATGAACACAGGGCTGTCACCTTAAACGAAGGTGTTAAGTACATCGCGACCACATGGATAGTCTTTGCCTAACACACAGCTGCAACGAGCACTCACCTTAAGCCACTCTCCCTGCTTTATTTACCAATGAGTTTAGATAAGCTTAGTATACGTAGTCCAGACTCTAAAAAAGAGTATGATGAATATTATTTACTACGTTGGAAAATATTACGAGCACCCTGGAAACAACCACTCGGTACAGAGAAAGATCAACTAGAAGATAAATCAGTTCACCGTATAGCAATGCTTGATAACAAAATTATCGCTTGTGGTCGTCTGCATTTTATTGATCAAATAACTGCTCAAATTCGCTATATGGCAGTCAACGAAAATTACCTTAACCAAGGTATAGGTAAAAAGATTTTACATTCACTTGAGAGTGCCGCACTGCAAAATAACATACGAACAATTATTTTGGATGCAAGAGAAAATGCCGTTGGTTTTTATAAAAAACACGACTATCAATTACAAGAAAAATCGCATTTATTATTTAACCAGATACAACATTATAAAATGGAAAAGAACTTATAATTTATATAAAGTGTATTTCCTGAATTTCATCACCTGAATCGACGACAACACTTTCTATATGCGGTGCTTTACTTAAAATATAAGCTGACATCATAGTGGCCATGTTTCTGTTTTCATTTTCAATAGCGGTAACCAGTTTTTCGGCCGCGATTTGGCAACGTTGTTCCGGGTTAGGATTTTCCACCCAAAACCTGCCCATTTGATAACCCTTATCGAGATCGGTATCAACTTTTTGAAAAAAATCACGCGCTTCGGAAAGCATTGAATCAGGTACATTGATATCTACATTTTGACCATCGACAGCAACATTAAGTAACATAAATTATTCCTCTAAAAGCATAAGGTTTTAGCTTTATTAATAGGGTATTATTATACCTTACGATCTATAACAAGGTAATCATTTATGCTCATAACAATTCCTGATATTTTAGACAAACAAAGGCTCGACTTTGTTCGTCAGGTGCTTGATCAAGCAAAGTTTGTTGATGGAACTTTATCTGCAGGTATGGCAGCAAAAAGAGTTAAAAATAACGAAGAACTCTCTGCAGATGATAAACAAATGCAACAACTTAATAACCTGGTAATGGGTAGCCTTGTTCAACATGATGAATTTAAAGCGGCAGCGATTCCTTTACGTGTCGCAGCCCCCTATTACGCACGTTACAGTAAGGGCATGACTTATGGCGATCATGTTGATGATCCCATTATGGGGATGGGTGGTCAGCAATACCGTTCAGATATATCAACAACGGTATTTTTAAATGAACCTGATGAATATGAAGGTGGCGAATTAGTTATAAGTGCTTCTTTTGGAGAACAAAAAATCAAACTAGCGGCAGGATCAGCCGTTGTCTATCCTTCTTCAAGCTTACATCATGTTGCAGAAGTGACTAAAGGAACCCGTTTAGTCGCGGTTACATGGTGCCAGAGCATGATTCGTGACCCGGCTAAGCGTGAATTGTTATATCAGTTAAACCAGGCACGAGAATCATTATTAAAAAATCGGCCCGATGATAAAGAAACAAAACAAGTTGATGTGTCGTATGTGAATTTATTCCGAATGTGGTCAGAGCTCTAAAATGATTAGCCACCAAGAACACAAAGCACCCGAAGAAAAACATGATACTTATTAGATTTCCTTGGTGATCTTAGTGTCCTTCGTGGCAAATAATTAAATTTTGGCATAAAAAAAGGCGCTTAGAAAAGCGCCTTTTTTATCAATTCAATTCGCGATTAAGATGTGAACCAGCGAGTTGAACCTTTATCTTTATGAGCCATTTCATCAACTTTATTTGCTAATTCTTGGTATTTTTTAGCGTATCCATATAAAGGATGACCTTCTTCAGCTGCAAAATATTCAGATGAATCTACACCGTTTTTGCTTTCATATTCTTGAAACATTTTTTGCATTTCAAGCATTTCTGCAATTAGCTTAGCTTTTTCACTCATTTTTAAATCCTCAGTCTGTTTGCCCTTCGAATACTGTCGAAAGACTAAAATTTGGTTGGATATTTAATCCTTAAATCTAAATTTATCAGTCTAGAGCAAAACAGACTATACCCATTTTGGTCTAGATCCAAAATTTAAACAAAAGGCTTAATAACCGCCTTTACGTGTACTTTTTGGTAAACCCGCTAATTTACGACCTTGTTTTGAAGGCATTGCTGGGAACATTTCGTACATGATTTTTGAAGACACTTTTTCGCCCCAAAGTTTACTCATTGCTTTCAAAATAGTACGCTCATTTGGCTCAGCACCGTTGTTATTAATGTGCTCATCACGTAAATATTCGACAACGTCCCAGTGTTTATCTGTCATTGGTAGTTCGTCAGCATCGGCAATTGCTTGCGCAACTTCTTTGCTCCAATCATTAAAATCTTCCAGGTAACCATCTTCAGTAGTTGCGATAGTTTGACCATTTACTTCTAGTGCCATTTTTAATTCCTCTAGAATTTATTCAATTAATTGTAATCATCGTTTGTCAGCAGCGTGTTCTTGATTCGCGCTATATTAACGGGCGCTTATTTAACCAGAAAACTCTGTGAATTTAAAGCCTTTAATCGTCAGAATTTACTGCTTTTATGTCTTTTTGCGGCATAAAAATACCACAGCCCAAATGCCTGCCGTCTCCCATTCCATGCTGCTGTAATCGAACGGATTCAGCCTGTTTTAACTCGGCCACCATCAAACTACGTGTTATCCGTTCATTGTCATCTGCCAGTGAAATGACCCGTTCTTTACCCGCCATCATTTTACGAACAGGGATATCGAGTTGCTTAAGCTCATTAAACGCCCATTGTAAAAAATCATTTTCATCCATTTTCTCGTCGACCATTACTGAACGACAAAAAGCGGTAGGTAAATCACTAAGTTTTTTAACTGTGCTTTTTCCAATTTCTAAATCATAGCCGGCAACATTGATTGTTGTACCAACTAATTTTTCAGCATCAGTTAACCATTGCTTAGGCAAACGCAACATCATTTTTTGTCGCCGTGACAGATATATAAGTTCATTCGGGTCATTCGAACGCTCCCAGCCATTACCGGATTCAGCGCCGGCGACAGGTAAAATCCCCGCCAGGGCTTCATCTTTTAACCACGGCAAAACACTATATAAACTTGTTGACAGTTCATGCATGTGTTCCAGCGGTAGACATTTGCATTTAACTGCAAAAAACACATCAACAACATCATCAGGAATTTCAAACTCTTCAGTTTTTTTATCTTCGTTCCAGTACATAATAATCTCTATATATAAGCTTAAAGTTAACTTTAATTTTTTTAGTTTACTGAGGTAAAAGCGGCTTCAAGCTGTTCTTCCCAGTTTTCAGGCGTATCTGAAAAAGGAGGTTTTACATCAATACGAAAAAACATTTCACCCGCTTTTCCCTTCTCTGAAACAGCCTGACAAAGCTCTTTAAAACTTTCCAGCGCATGACCTTCTAACAAGACTTCACTTAAATACAACATACTTTAAAATTCCTTAAACAACTTTAA
>CAMYJG010000004.1 GCA_947258695.1 uncultured Ectothiorhodospiraceae bacterium
CGATGACAACACGCCATGGCTCTAGTGATCGTTATTTCCAGGAAGGCAGTGAAGCCGACAAGTTAGTGCCAGAAGGCATAGAAGGCCGCGTGCCATTTAAAGGTTCTTTGGCACCGGTTATTAACCAGTTACTTGGTGGTATACGATCTAGTATGGGGTATACCGGTTGCGCGACGATTGATGAGATGCGCACCAAACCCGAGTTTGTCCGGGTTACCAATGCCGGCATGGCGGAAAGTCATGTGCATGATGTCACGATAACCAAAGAAGCGCCGAATTACCGCGTGTAAAAATAGTTTTCTATTTTACAAATATAAAAACCCCGCCTTTGAAAAAAGTCGGGGTTTTTTTATTTATCCGATTAATTATTTAGTTACGCACTAAAAATGATTCAGATTTTAAAGTTCGATTTTTTAATTTGAGCTCAATTTTGTATTGGTGGTTTTGAAATCCTTTAATCGGTAAATTTATTTCAAAGTACTGTTCACCAAACTGGCTGCTTATGACTACCGGCTTTTGTGCGGCAATAGTATTACTGGTTTTATCAATTAAAATGGCATCCAGCCAGGTAGAGCCAACATCAAAATTAATAAAATTAAAACCAACATATAATGTTCTTTGTAACGTCAATGTTTTAATGTTTGCAGAAGGTTTACTGGTGATTAAACGATTTAAAGGTGTACTGCTTAAAACAAAGGTTTCAATCTTAGGTGCAAGTGCAGCAAGAGCATCATTAAGTTTTAACTGCACATTTGCCAGTAACGATGAGCGACCATAGCGTTGTATAGCCGCATTTAAATATTCTTCTGAAATTTTTAAATTTCCTTTTTGAATCCCGGCTGTTATTTTCTTCGCCAGTTGTTGGTGGATCGTTTTTAAAGCCGCTTTAGCTTCGAGGTTACCACTTTCCTGTTTGAGTATTTCTTTATATATATCATAGGCGTTGTATGACTGTGGTTTAATCAGTTGATCTGCAAGCATGTATTTATTTGCTTTTTTAAAGAGGGCTGAAATATTTTTATTGTGTTTTACTTCATCTTTTAATTGTTTTCGTTTATCGAGTAGCGCCTGGTTATTATTGAGTGCAGCTATACCTTCTTCAACCATCAAAATGGCGTTATGTGTATTACCTTGTTTTTGTAATTGCGTGGTTTTTTCCAGGTAAGAATTAACAATCTTTACTTTAAAGTTTTTTGCATCTTCATTATTAGGTGAGAGCAATAAGACTTTATTGATTTCATCAAGCGCATTTTGATTTATCGGTTTACTTAAGGCGCCTGCATTAAAATATTTTTCGGCTTGCACTAAATGTCCCTTAATACGTTCCAGTAAGGCGACTTTTTTCTCTAAACGAATAAAACGTTTGTTCTTAACTGCACGAGGAAAACTTTGCTTCATCATATCAATATGTTGACGGGCTAACACCACATCTTCGGTAGCAAAAGCGATGCCGATTTGTTTTATGTACCACTCGCGTAAATCTTTTAATCCCTGGCGTGCATCGGGATTCTTTTTATCTTTTAAAAGTGTTTCTTTATAGATTTTAGCAAGCTCAATCGCATTTTCTGGTTGACTATCTAAACCTGTTTTTAACTGCTCCAGGCGTTCGGCGGCAGTAAGCTCTTTGGTTGGTTTTGTTTGAGCTGGAGAGAGGCTTGCAGTGTCAGCACTTTGAATAGAAATATTTTCGTTAGCGCTATTATCAGTTTGATTTCCCGGTGTGGTTTCAGTAGCTGGTGTCTTTGCTACTACAGCTGGGGTAGCTAGCTTTTCTGGTTTATCTTGCTTGAGCTTTTTATCTGCCCAAAACTGTATATATGATTGTGGAAATAAATCAGGGAAAACTGCAACGATTTCAGGTAATGCTTTGTACGCCCAAAATTCAGTGAGTTCTTTTTCTTTTTCAATTGCACCCCAGGCCAAAGTGACAATTAATAATAAAACCAACAGGTTTCTTCTTCGATTAGGGCGAGCTGGTACCTCCGGTTCTTCAGTGGTAAATGTTTTGTTTTTTGTAGGAAATACAATATCCGGTATTTTTCTTTTTTGACTAATCGCAACTTCACTTATCTGGGTTTCTGCATTCTGATCGGCGCCGGCATTTTTAAATACCGTGGCCTGGGTATTAATCTTTTCTAATTGCTCTTCTGTTATATTATCTAATGCTTCAATAAGTTCAGCCGCTTTTTGATAACGGTGTTGTGGTTGCTTTGATAAGCAGTGATTTATAATGGGTTGAAAAATTTCAAGTCCACCGGGTAATAAGGGAATGGGTGCGGTCAGGTGCTTGATACCAACCGCAACAGCAGAGTCAGCATCAAAAGGAAGATAGCCGGCTAATAATTGAAACAGCACAACACCTAAACTGTATATATCAGAACGATGATCAACCTGCAGTCCCTTGGTCTGTTCCGGGCTCATAAAATGCGGCGTGCCAATCGCTTTACCGGTTTGCGTCATACCCTGGGTAACATCATCACCGTGTGCAATACCAAAATCCATCAAAATGACGCGGTTGTCAGATTGATGAATCATGATATTTTCGGGTTTAATATCGCGATGCACGATGCCTTTCTTACCGACAAAGTCGAGCGCACTGGCAACATCTTTCACTATACGAATTGCTTCTTCACGCGAGATGGAATCTTTTAATTGTTTAACATCCTTGCCCGGAATATATTCCATTGACATATAATGGTATTTACCCTGTTTACCGGCATCATAAACAGTGACGATATTTGGGTGAGTTAGCTGACTCACTATGCGCGCTTCACGCAAAAAGCGTTTTGAAAATTGTTCATCATCTGCCAGGTGAGGGGAGAGTACTTTTAAAGCGACTTCCCGACCAAAACTTTCCTGTACGGCTAGGTAAACGTGTGCCATGCCTCCATGGCCAAGCTCACGCAGGATTTTATAACCAGGAATTTCAATTTTTGCTTGCATTGAATCAGATGGCTCAGCCTGGGCGTCGATTTTTTTAGTTGTTGGTTCCAATTATCGCTTCACTTTATAATTATAAGGAAATTATTCATTTCTGACACGCGAGTTTATACCTTAATGTAATACATCTGTATTAAAAGTTATCGACCATAATCACAAATATATTAGTCGTTATGAGTCGCATTTGGCTTGCGTAACATTTGCGCTTAAATAAAATGTGTAAATGAGCTGCTGATAAACCTGAGACCCAATCAAACCCTTGATTTTTATTAGGTTTTGCTTGATCATTGGCATCCTTTTATTAGCCTAATTCCAAATAGCAGAGAAAGTCCCCATGTCCATGGATATTCATTCCGATCGTATTTTAATTCTTGATTTTGGCTCGCAATATACGCAGTTAATCGCTCGCCGCGTTCGTGAGGCAGGGGTCTATTCTGAGCTGTATAGCTGGGATATTACTGCACAAGAAATCCGTGATTTTAAGCCAAGCGGTATTATTCTTTCAGGTGGTCCGGAAACGACCACCGCCAATGACGCACCAAGTGCCGATCCCGTTGTTTTTGAATTGGGAATCCCTGTTTTAGGTATTTGCTATGGCATGCAAACCATGGCAATGCAGCTCGGTGGCAAAGTCGAGAATGCGGACCATCATGAATATGGCTATGCCAAAGTACGCGCTCGCGGCCACACCGCCCTGTTAAAAGATATTGAAGATGAAGTGAGTGAAGAAGGCTTCGGTTTACTTGATGTCTGGATGAGTCACGGTGACCATGTTATTGATATGCCTGCCGGCTTTAAACTTATGGCATCAACCGATAATGCCCCTATTGCTGGCATTGCGGATGAAGAGCGGAAATTTTACGGTCTGCAATTTCACCCGGAGGTAACTCATACCAACCAGGGGCAACGTATTATTGAACGTTTTGTTCACGAGATTTGTGGCTGTAAAAATTTATGGACTGCGGACAACATTATTGAAGATAACATTAAGCGAATTCAGAAAGATGTTGGCGACGAAGAAGTTATTTTAGGTTTGTCTGGCGGTGTTGATTCTTCTGTGGTGGCGGCTTTATTGCACAAGGCTATTGGCAAACAGTTGACCTGTGTTTTTGTTGATAACGGTTTGTTGCGTTACCAGGAAGGTGACAACGTAATGTCCATGTTTGCTGAACACATGGGCGTAAAAGTTATTCGGGTTGATGCAGAGGATCGCTTCTTAGCAAAACTAAAAGGTGTCTCTGATCCTGAAGAGAAACGAAAAATTATTGGCAACTTATTTGTAGAAATTTTTGAAGAAGAATCAAATAAACTTACGAATGCCAGGTGGTTAGCGCAAGGCACGATCTATCCAGATGTCATTGAATCAGCCGGTGCAAAAACAGGTAAAGCACATTTGATTAAGTCACATCACAATGTAGGTGGCTTGCCAGAAAATATGAAACTCAAGTTATGCGAACCGTTACGTGAGCTCTTTAAAGATGAAGTACGTAAACTGGGTTTAGAGTTGGGATTACCCTATGACATGGTTTACCGTCACCCATTCCCGGGGCCGGGCTTAGGTGTGCGTATACTCGGTGAGGTGCAAAAAGAATATGCAGATATTCTGCGTTTGGCAGATTACATCTTTATTGATGAACTATATAAAAATGACCTCTATCACAAAGTGAGCCAGGCTTTTACTGTTTTCTTACCAGTAAAATCTGTCGGTGTTACCGGTGATGGTCGGCGTTATCAATATGTTGTTTCATTACGCGCTGTAGAAACAATTGATTTTATGACTGCACGTTGGGCACATCTTCCATATGACTTCCTTAGTCACGTATCGAGTCGTATCGTGAATGAGGTAGAAGGTATTTCGCGTGTAGTTTATGACGTAACCGGTAAACCACCGGGTACGATTGAGTGGGAGTAACTCGTGTCAGACGTTGTACTCATTACTATTTCGGGGCAGGATCGTTTAGGTTTAACTTCAGCGTTAACAGGCATACTGGCAAAGTATGATATTAATGTTTTAGATATTGGCCAATCGGTTATTCATGAAAGTTTATCACTCGGTATTTTAATAGAATCGCCTCATGATGATAAAACTTCAGATGTTCTAGAGCACAGCGTGTTTAAAGCTCTTTCTCTGAAAGCGAATGAATTAAATCTTAGTGCGAGTTTTTCACTGATTTCTAAAGATGAGTATGAACATTGGGTCACTGCTCAAGGTAAAGCAAAACATATCGTTACTTTACTTGGCCGAAAAATTACCGCACGTCATATAGCACGTATCACTGAAGTTGTTTCTGCACATGGTTTTAACATTGAGCAGATCACTCGATTATCGGGTCGTTTGTCATTAACTAAATCAAATGATTCACGAGCGGCATCGGTACAACTGTCTTTAAGTGGCGATGTAGAGGATATTGCGGCCATGCATGCAAAGTTCTTGCATATATCGCAGGAGCTTGATCTTGATGTCGCTGTTCAGGAAGATAATCTTTATCGCCGTAGTCGCCGTTTAGTTTGTTTTGATATGGACTCAACCTTAATCCAGGTAGAAGTGATTGATGAGTTAGCAAAGGCGGCCGGAGTTGGTGATCAAGTTGCGGCAATTACAGAGTCAGCGATGCGAGGTGAAATTGATTTTTCTGAAAGTTTTCGACAACGAATGGCTTTGTTAGAAGGAATGGATGAATCCGTTTTAAAAGGTATTGCTGAGAGTTTACCTGTTACAGAAGGGGCTGCGCGTTTAATTTCTCACTTACGTCATTTCGGTTATAAAGTAGCTATTCTATCCGGCGGTTTTACTTACTTCGCTAACCATCTCAAAGAAAAACTGGGTATTGATTATGTTTACGCTAATCAACTTGATTTTGATAACGGCAAACTGACGGGTAAGGTCAAAGGTGAAATCATAGATGGTCAGATGAAAGCAAAATTACTGACTAAGATCGCAGAACAAGAAGGTATTAGTACCGAGCAGGTGATCGCTGTCGGTGATGGTGCTAATGACTTACCAATGCTGGCAATCGCGGGTTTAGGTATCGCGTTTCATGCCAAACCTGTTGTCAAAGAACAGGCTAAACATTCCATTGCAAATCTTGGCCTGGATGCAATTTTATACCTGTTAGGTATGCGAGATCGTGAACTAGCTGAGCTTGATAGCCAGCCAGACTAATTACCTTTTTGAATAATGGATTATACTGAAGAACAACATTCATTAGATGTATTCTGGATGCAACATGCCCTGGATTTAGCCAATCGAGCTGAATCAGAAGGGGAAGTTCCTGTGGGTGCGGTGGTTGTATTAAATGATGAGATAGTTGGCGAAGGCTGGAACCGTCCGATTATTGATAATGATCCGACTGCGCATGCTGAAATTATGGCATTGCGTTCTGCGGCTAAAAAATTAAATAACTACCGATTATTAGATACCACGCTCTATGTTACCTTGGAACCTTGTATTATGTGCTCGGGCGCCATTATTCACTCAAGAGTGAAACGTGTTGTTTATGGTGCTCAAGATCCTAAAGCCGGCGCAGTAAATAGTGCGTTTACAATCTTAGGGACGGATTGTCTGAATCATAAAGTGAATGTTGATTCGGGAACAATGGCAGAAGAATGTGGTCAAGTATTAACAGAGTTTTTTAAAAATAAACGGCAAGAGAAAAAACGGAAAATCTAATGCGTCTAGGGTTACTTTTTATTATTAGCACAATAGTCATTGGTTGTGACAACTCAGCTAAAACTGTTTATCCAAAAACCGATGTTGTAATGGAACTTAAACAAGTTTCGGAAAATGCATACTACGTTCAAGGTGAGGCCGGTATTGCGACAGATAACGAAGGTTTTATTTCAAACGCGGGCTTTGTTGTTACCGATGAAGGTGTTGTTATTTTTGATGCTTTAGGTACGCCTTCTTTAGCGAATTTATTACTAGAAAAAATTCGCACAGTCACCGATAAGCCTGTCATTAAAGTGATTGTCAGTCATTACCATGCAGATCATATTTATGGTTTACAGGTATTTAAAGAATTAGGAGCACAAATCATGGCGCCTAAAGGTGCGATGGATTATTTAAGTTCACCTTCTGCAGAAGAACGTATTGAAGAACGACGTTTTTCTTTAGAGCCCTGGGTAAACGAATCGACTTACCTGGTAAGCCCGGATATTATTATTGATAAGCCGATGAAATTTAAACATGGTGAAATCAACTTTACACTTGATGTGCTTGGTGCGGCCCACTCAGAAGGAGACTTAACCTTATATGTTGAGCCCGATCGTGTTTTATATTCCGGCGATATTATTTTTGAAGGCCGGGTTCCCTATTTAGGTGATGCGAATACGAAAGTATGGTTGGAAACATTAACCCAAATGGAAACAGGAAAAATTACTGCACTTATTCCAGGACACGGTCCTGCAGCAAAAAATCCTAATCGAGCTATTAGTGCCACGCGGAATTATTTATTGAAGATACGGGCTGTGATGGCGGATGCGGTCAATAACCTTGATGATTTTGCAGAGACTTATGATAAGACCGACTGGAGTGAATTTGAAAAGCTTCCGGCATTTGAAGAAGCAAATCGACGAAATGCTTACCAGGTTTTCTTATCGATGGAAGAAGAGTTGCTAAATAAATAAAATATTTTATTAAATAATATTTTATTATAGCGCAGGTGAAACGTAAGCCACTTTTTCTGACTGGCGATTATCTTTTGCCAGGTGCCAATGCAGAATATCGTAGTAACTACGAATATTCTCGACATACTTAACCGGTTCATTACCTCGAGCATATCCAAAGCGGGTTTTTTTATACCAGCGTTTAATACGTAATAATGGCAGGCTTTGCTTTACATCAACCCATTTATCCGGGTTACCACCACGGCGTTTAGTTATAATGCGGGCATCCTGGACATGACCATAGCCAACGTTATACGCGGCGAGGGTAAACCAGAGTCGATCTTTTTCATCCAGTTCACTGGAGAATTTTTCAGATAACTCACGAATATATTGTGAGCCGCCTTTAATGCTTTGTTCAGGTACGGTGCGGTCTTTAATGCCTAAATCACTGGCTGTAGCATTAGTCAGCATCATGATGCCTCTGACACCGGTTGGTGACACGGCGCGAGGGTTCCAGTGTGATTCCTGGTAGGCAACCGCAGCAAGGAGTTGCCAGTCTAAATTATTGACTTCACCTTCACGTTCAAATAATTCCTGGTAACGCGGTAAACGATATCGAACATGAGCCAGGTAAGTGGTTGTTCCTGCATAATCATAATTGCTGGCATGCTCGTAATGACGTTTCAACAGTTTCGCGAGTTGTCCGGACTTTTTGTACTGCGCAATGAATTTATTGGCTTCTTTATATAATGAATCGTCACCATCTTTAGAAAACGCCCAGGCAAGAGGTTGTGGTTTTGAAATATTAAAGGCGCTGCGCAAGTTTGAATGGAAGCGACGGGTTAACAGGTATTCATTAGAGTCAGCAATGGTAAAGTCAATCAGGTTCTCTGCCACTAACGATAGAAGTTCTGCACTACCGGCATCTATATTCTCACTCCAGCTCAGTTCAGGGTGTTTGCTTTTTAGTTCCTTCAGCTTCTCTACATGACTACTATTAGCCATAACTTCCAGCATACCTTGCGTAGTTTGATTTAAGTTCTTCGGCCGTGGGTAACTACGGTTGTAGATAAGTTGTTGCGTAATCGACTGGTAACTCTCTGAAAAACGGAGAGTTTTTTCTCTATCTGCAGTTACGGTTAAGCCTGCAGCAGCAAAATCAACTTCATTTTCCTGGACCCGGTTGAGCATGGTTTTTAAATTATCTTCGGTGCTTATTTTTAGTGAAACACCAAGATAGTCGGCAAACGCTTTTACCAGGTCATATTCAAGACCGACAGGGCCGTTCGGGCCAGTATAATAAGTGGTGGCAGCATTTCGGGTTAATACATGCAGAACACCCGCATCACGAATGTGCTGTAAAGCCGGCTTTTGAGGGGCGCAGGCATTCAAAGTGATAAGAATGACTGAAATTCCGGCTATGTAGGGTAAAAACTTTCGCATCTTAATTCCTGCTGTACGTTATATCGTTTAGCGGTTGGAAATTGTAAAGCTGAAGTATTATTTTTAGTGCGGCAATACTTTTTTACATTTGATTCATAAAAACTCAATGCCACATTAGCCGAATATTATAACATGCTTATATGTGACGGACATCACACAAAAGGGCTATTTTTAAAACTGTATTTACCGCTATAACCATATTTATATTATGGTTATTTTATCAGATTGCTAAAGAAGACCATCTGGTTTAATCTTGCGCGTCCTCAAATTGAGGAAATGGAGAAGTGGTCGCATTTAATCACCTCCTTGTGCAATGCGACACTAGAGCATCCATGCTCTTTGTCCGAGCGGTTGAAGGAGCACGCCTGGACGAAGCACAGGAAGTGCGAGTGTCGCGAGAGGCAGGAAGCCGGAAGCGGCAAGTGTGTTTTGCCCGATAGGGCAAACTGTTTGAAATATGAAAAGTTTTTGGAGAAGTGTCCGAGCGGCTGAAGGAGCACGCCTGGAAAGTGTGTATAGGTTTATCCCTATCGAGGGTTCGAATCCCTCCTTCTCCGCCAATAAATAAAAAAGCCCCCTAAGATTTTTAGGGGGCTTTTTTATTTATTAGGGTTGGAGTTGGTGAGAACACTCCGGTTCGAAAAAATTGTCAGGAACAATTTTTCGTGAGCGTAGCGAATCCGAAGGATGAGGCACAGGGAAGTGCCTCACAATCCCTCCACCTATATCAGCTCCCCCTCAAACCCCTCAGGCACTTTCCCTTTCAACATATAGGCAAACGCGATGACTTCCGCGACAGCGAGGTAAAGCATTTCAGGTATTTCGTCACCCAACTCAAGAGTGGAGAGCAAGGTTACCAGCTCCTTATTTTCTGTTAACGGAACATTATGTTTTTTTGCCAGCGCAATAATTTGTTCAGCCAGTTCCTGGGAGCCTTTTGCAGTGACGGTTGGTGCATTTTCCCCATCATATTTTAAGGCAACCGCGAGAGACGACTCTGTTTGTCCGTTTTGCTGATTCATATCCGCTCATCCAGGGAAGGTGAATTAACTGGTGGAGCATCAACAGATAGGTTCGCTTTTGCACACTCAATATCGCCGACATTGAGGCCGTTGTAGCTTAAGCGGTTACGTAGGAAGTCAAAATGTTGCTGGAACAAGGATAATACTTGCGGCTTTTCACTAAAAAATTGAGCAGAAACAAATTCATTTTGCATCTTGATGTGCGCTTTAATTTTGCCTAAACCGGTTAAATTAAACATTAAAGTCACGTTCCAGATTTTTTTAGTTTCTTCTTCTGATTGTGCCGTTTCTTCTTCATTGATACGTAACTCAAACAAGTCGATGTCCTGTCCATCTTTAATCGGAATTTCCATTAACCACATAGGCCGGCCCGCTTGTGATTCATTTAAATTTTGTAGCTGGGTTTGTTGCAGGTGAGATAAGCTGGACTCAATTTGCCGCAAAAAACTTTGCATGGCTTCTTCTCGCTGAGTAATGGTTTGTAGACTGGCTTGATTTGTTGAAGAACGTGGGGTTGCCTGGTTCGACTCTTTACTACTGGTTGGGATATTTGGCTGGTTGGTTTTATTTTGTATCGCCGGATTTATATCATTCGCAGCAACAAGCTGTGTTCTGATTAAGTTTGCCAGTCGGTGTAGTTGAGTTCCAAGATCTGAATCCAAATTAGTTTTAAGGATTGATTCAGCCTGAGTTTTTATATTAGTTGTTTTGTGTAAGCTATTATTTTGGATTAAGTTGAAGATATGATTCTTAAGTTTGTTCTCAACAAACAAGCCACTATTTTGTAATTGTTCTTTTACTTGCTCACCGGTTTTTAAATTTAGTGGGGAAGGGAGTTGTTTAAATAGCTCGCGTACAGTGGCATTTACATCCGCAGCGAGTGGCGAAGGTCGTAAAGAAGGCCTGGAAGCAACATAACTGATATTTTTTAATAACGGGGTTATTTGCGGATTTTGTACTGAAATATTTTTTAATGCCTCGGCGATAATATTACTTGCTGCTCCTTTTTGCACACTGATGATACGAAATTGAGGGATGGGTTTAAGTTGATCAATTTGTAATTTTAAGCTGTCACCCACTTGTAAATTAGGGATAGCAGGCTTCGCGGTATTGGTGTTGATACCCTGGATATTAAGAAATAATTTATTATCGGTAATTTGTGTGATCACGGCCTGAATTAGTTGAGATACTTTCCAGTCAGGCGGCGCAGTATTAGTTATATTCGCCTGGGTGGAACTGGCGACACTGCGGGCGATGGCAGTATAGAGGTCATTTGCTGGTGGTTTTATATCCATAATTTTAAAATTTCAGCCATACAGGTGTAATTCGCTGCGCTGAGTATTGTTATCACCTGAATTTATGCATACTCTTTATATTAGCGGACAAATAACAGTTTCCTATACTTAATTGAGGAAAAACAGGTTCAAATGTGATGAATACGAGTAATGCGTGGTATATCCGTAGTCAATCAAGTGGTGAAATTAGAGGCCCTTTTCCCGGTGGCCAGATTTCACAGGAAATGCTGCTTGGCCGTTATAAGCTGAATGATGAAGTCAGTCATGACAAGGAAGAGTGGTTCTCTATTCGTGAAGTTCCCGAACTTGTGCCAGAAATCTTTTTTGAAAACAGGGATGATCCAGGTTTTAATGATCGACTTGCAGCTGCGCGGCGTTGGGCTGATGAGCGACGCGGGATTGCTGAGATTGATAAAGAAAATGATCGGCGTGCCGGTGATGATTCTTATGAAAGTGAAGAGATTAAACGACTGCATCGTTTAGCCAATGAGGCTAAAAAAGAAACTAATCCTTTTTCGACGATTATTCAATTAAGCCTGGTATTTGTTCTTGTTGTTGCAATTGTTGTTTTGGCTTTTCAGTATTCACCTGAAGACGAAAGTGTCGTTGATTGTTCTTCGCCAGCCAAACAAGCGGTTAATTGGAGTGGCTGTAATTTGAGTGGAGCCCAGTTATTAAAAGAAAAGCTGGTTGCAGCAAATTTAATGAATACGAATTTACAAACTGCCAATCTCTATGCATCAGATTTATCGCATGCAAATTTAAAATTTTCCCAGTTACACCTGACAAATTTAAAGTATGCCAATTTTACTAAAGCCAACCTAACCGGGGCGAGTTTAATGGGGGCAGATTTAACGGGGGCCAATTTTAGTCAGGCAGATTTAAGTTATGCCAATTTCAGGGATGCCATTATCATTTCGGCAAATTTTTCTGGTGCACGACTGGACAATGCGATCTGGATTGATGGCCGAACCTGCCGGGTAAATTCAGTTGGTGACTGTAATTAATTTTTCTAAAGTTTTAAAGCAGAAATTATATTTGCTGAGAATAGCGAGTTCTTGCCGTGATTCGTTTAAAATACGTTGGTTTTGAAATAAAGTAATTGAATTTTATCAGGGGTAACAATGACAAAGGCGGTACGAATTGGTTTTGTAACTGTTTCAGACAGGGCAAGCCGTGGTGAATATGAAGATTTAGGTGGTCCTGCTATGCAGGACTGGTTATCCCAGGCGCTGACAAATGAATGGCAAGCTGTGGCGCGCATTGTTCCTGATGAACAAGATCAAGTTGAAGCGGCATTAAAAGAATTAGCGGATGAGCAAGACTGTTGTTTGATAGTGACTACCGGTGGTACGGGTCCGGCTAAACGTGATATTACTCCAGAAGCAACCGTTGCAGTTAGCGATAAAATACTGGATGGCTTTGGCGAGCAAATGCGGGCGGTATCATTAAAGTTTGTACCGACTGCCATTCTTTCCAGGCAAATTGCTGCAATACGTGATCAGTCTTTAATTATTAACTTACCGGGAAAGCCATCGGCGATTGCAGATTGTTTAGAAGCTGTTTTTCCCGCAGTACCATATTGCATTGATTTGCTTGAAGGGCCTTATCTAGAAACTGACGAATCATTTATAAAAGCGTTTCGTCCTAAGCATGCCAAGAAACCAAGCTCGTAGTGGAAAAAACAATTGCAGCGTTATCGCAAGTAAAAAGCTTGCGGGATATGATTTACTTTGGTGCTAACGCATTTGAAGATGCGTCCCTGTACTTTGGTCATGGAACAGATAATGCCCTAGATGAAGCCGCTTACCTTGCCTTTTTTGCTTTAAAAGAGAAGCCAGACTTTAGCGATGAAAAACTGGATAGTCCTGTAACGCAAGATAAGATTGTATTAATTAATGATTTGTTTCAACAGCGGATTGACACTCGTAAACCAGCGGCGTATTTGACACATCAAGCCTGGTTTGCCGGGCTTGCTTTTTATGTCAATGAAAATGTCCTGGTACCGCGTTCCCCTTTTGCTGAATTAATTGCAGAACAGTTCCAGCCATGGGTAAAACAAGATAAGGTGCATCACATCCTGGATTTATGCACGGGCAGCGGATGTATAGCGATTGCCTGCGCTTATGCTTTTCCAAATGCAGAAGTTGATGCCGCTGATATTTCTAAAGAGGCGCTTGAAGTTGCAAAGAGAAATCGTGAACAACATCAACTTGAAGAACGGTTAAATATTATTGAATCGAATTTATTCAGTCAGTTACAAGGTCGCCGTTATGATTTGATTGTCAGTAATCCACCCTATGTCGATGCTGAAGACATGGCGAACCTGCCCGATGAATATCGATGTGAGCCTGAGTTAGGCTTAACCGCCGGTGAGAACGGGCTTGATTTAGTCATTCCAATGTTGCGCGATGCAAAAGATCACCTGAGCCCGGATGGTGTGATCATCGTTGAAGTCGGCAATAGCGAGGAAGCATTAGCTGAACTCTTTCCCCAGGTACCATTTATGTGGCTGGAATTTGAATATGGCGGACATGGTGTGTTTATGCTGGATGCCAATGAAATAATAAAACATCATAAAACCTTTTCTGCAGCAGCAGAAAATATATCGAGCTAATTAAAAAACCTCTAACAAAAGCAGAATATGATTTTTCTTGATCTGAATCAGATAAAATAGTCACAAATTTAGTAGTATCAGTTTTTTAAATTTTCCAGGGATCCATTTTTGTGACAGAGCTCGTTTTTAATAATGATTTAATTAAAAAATATGATAAGTCCGGCCCACGCTATACTTCATATCCAACCGCTATCCAGTTTACTGAAAACTTTACTGAACAAAGTTACCTTGAGCAGGTAAAGCTGAGCAATCAAAGAAATACGCCTTTATCCTTGTATTTCCATATACCCTTTTGCGATACGATTTGCTTTTACTGTGGCTGTAATAAAATCGTAACTAAGAACCGGCGTCATGCAGAACCCTATCTCGCAGCTGTCTATAAAGAACTGGCCTTACAGGGTTCGCTGTTTAAAGCAACGCGTATTGTGCAGCAGTTACACTGGGGAGGAGGGACGCCTACCTTTATTAGTCATCAGCAAATGACGGAGTTAATGCAGCAAACTCGTAAACACTTTACCTTGCTTGATGATGATAGTGGTGAATATTCTATTGAACTTGATCCGCGTGAAGTTAATAAATCATCTATAAATTTACTCAGAAAACTGGGTTTCAACAGAATTAGTTTAGGTGTTCAGGATTTTAATCTGCAGGTTCAGAAGGCAGTTAACCGCATTCAAAGTTATCAAGAAACCCGTGATGTCATTGTTGCTGCACGAAATAATAATTTTCACTCAATAAGTTTAGATTTAATTTATGGTTTGCCCTTTCAAACTGTTGAGTCGTTTAGTGAAACGGTAGACAGGGTGCTGGAATTAGAGCCGGATAGATTATCTGTTTTTAATTATGCACATTTACCGGAAATGTTTAAAACTCAACGACAAATAAACAGTAAAGATCTTCCTTCAGCCGAATCTAAGCTAGCAATTCTACAACAGGTCACTAATAAAATTATTGATGCAGGCTATGAATTTATTGGTATGGATCACTTCGCCAAACCAACAGATGAACTTGCTATTGCGCAAAAAGAAAGAAAGTTGTATCGAAATTTTCAGGGTTATTCAACGCATTCCGATTGTGATCTTATCGCTTTGGGCATTACTTCAATTGGTAAAATAGCTGATAGCTATAGCCAGAACATTAAAACCATTAAAGAATATACTGAGGTTATTGAACAAGGTCATTTGCCCGTGCTTCGTGGTGTTACCCTATCTGAAGATGACATATTACGGCGTGAAGTAATAACTCAGCTGATTTGTCATTTCGAGTTATGTTTTCAGGATATAGAAAAAGAGTTTTCGATTGTGTTTTCTGATTATTTTGCCGATGAGATTATTAAGTTACAAGAAATGCAAACGGATTTATTACTTGAAATTAATGACGATAAAATTTTAGTGTTGCCAGAAGGGAAGCTGTTAATAAGAAATATTTGCATGGTGTTTGATATTTATCTAAATAAGGATGAAAAGCAACGTTTCTCTAAAACCATTTGATGAACTAAACAGCTTGCTGGTATCAAACTACTGCTGTTTTTGCCTGGGGTTGTTCCAGCAAGGTTTTAACCGGCAGAGGTTTAGAGATATGGTAACCTTGTGCATAATCGATGCCGATACTTTTTATACAGTTCAATATCTCTTCATTTTCAACATATTCAGCGGTCGTTTTAATCCCCATGGTTCTGCTTATATTGTGAATGGATTCAACAAAAACTTTATTGGTTGAATCCGTATGAATTTCCCTGATGAAAGCACCGTCAATTTTAATGTTGTCAACCGGCATATTTTTTAAATATGAAAATGAACTCAGCCCACTGCCAAAATCATCCAGCGAAAAATTACATCCCATTTGTTTAATGTAAGTAATAAACTCAACGGCTTTTGTCATATTTGCTATTGCTGCTGTTTCAGTAATTTCAAAACAGATAAGTTCTTTTTTTATCGCTTTGTTTTTTCTTAATTTATCAGTAATTAAATTTAATACCGAGTTTTCTGATAAGGATTGCCCTGAGAGGTTAATAGCCACCCGTATATCTGAGTGATGTTTTTGTTGATACTCTTTTAAAAATTCAACGGTATTACTAATTACCCATTCATCAATAAGTGGCATCAGGTTATAACGTTCAGCTGTAGGTATAAATGAATCGGGTGTCACCACTTTTCCCTGATCATTTAACCTGACGAGAATTTCCACTGTTTTAGGGGTTGGGTATTGAGGGTTTATATTACGCAGCTCCTGGAAATACAGTTCGAACTTATCATCTTTGATGGCATCTTTAATCTTTTGTATCCATGATGTTTCCAATTGATGTTTAACGAACTCGGCGTCATTTGGCTCAAAGACCTGGATTCGGTTACGTCCTTTATCTTTGGCTTCATAACAAGCAGCATCGACGGTACTCATTACTTCAGAAGTTGATACTGTCAGGTTTGTGATTGGTACAATGCCAATACTGGCACCTGTTTCGAAAGAGTTATTTCCCCAGTTAAACCGGGTATCTTTAATAGTTTTAATAATAAGGTTGCAGATTTGTTTCGCTTTCTTGATTGAGCAACCATCAAGAAGTATTGCAAACTCATCACCGCCAAGACGCGCCAACACGTCCGTTTGCCTTAACAATGAATGAATAGTTTTAGAGATCTGTTTTAAAAACTCATCGCCGGCAGCATGTCCGGAGGTATCGTTAATGATTTTAAATTTATCAAGATCAAGAAAACAGATAGAGTGTTTCGTGTTCTCAGTCTGAGCTTTGCGTATGATTTGGTTAAGTCTTACTTCAAATTCTCTTCGGTTAATAAGGCCAGTTAGAGAGTCATGCGATGCCTGGTAGCTCAGGCGTTTCTCCATTGTTCTGACTTTAGTAACATCACGTAAAATTATAACAGCACCAAGCACAGTGTTGTCGTGATCAATAATTGGGGCGATGGTATGTTCAACTTCAAATTTTTCACCATCTTTTTTCGTTAAGGTAAAGTCAAACAAAGATCGTTGTATGTTTGAACCAGATAAATTGTCATTGATTTCTGTACGTTGTTTGCCATTTTCATTTTCATAGATAGTAAGAATGCTTTTACCTATAACATCTTTGCTTTTTACATCAGCCAGTAATTCAGCAACCGGATTAATGGTTTTAATGTTGTAATTTTTATCAACGGTAATAACACCATCACCAATTGAGTGTAATGTTATTTGTGCCAGTTCTTTTTCAAAAAACAGTTGCTTTTCAGTGTTCGTTATCTGTCGTATGGCATAAGAGGATGCCAGTACAGTCAGAAAAAAGATGACAATTGAAATAACAATGATAAGAACAATATTGTTGTCTAGTCTATTCTGCAGCTTTTCGACAATGTATTCGTTATTTTTAGTCTGAAGATCTATAGTTTTAGCAATATGCGATAGCACCGCATTTTGTGATGGGATTGCCTGGTTTATTAGTATATCGATTGCAGACTTGAAACGTTGCTTATCAATGAATTTAATAATTTTATTTTGTAATGAAAGGACATACCGGCTTAATTCACCTTGTTTATCAATCATTGCTCTTTCAGTATCTGAAAGTGGCATTGATAATATCGTTTCCCTGGCTTTAATAAAAATTCCCGCATAGCTTTGATATTTCATACGGGTTTCATCATATTCAAATGGGTCTTTAATATTAATCAGGCTGTAAAGTGCCAGGCTTCTTTCACGTGCCGCTTGCTGCATATCAACTAACAAGCCTGTCTTCTTATTGTTGTCAGTAACAATTTCATTGATTTGTAACTGGGTTTCTTTTATTTGATGAGAAATAATTGCCAGAGCAGCAAAAGTCACTAGCAATATAAAACTAAAACTGAAGATCAGAAGTAATGAGCTCTTACTCAGATTGAGGTCTTTAATTGATGCTAATTTAGTCAGTATCTTTGCCATGTTGGATATGCAATGTTGCCTGAATTAATTTTGCTAAAGAAAGAGGGGGGATGATTTCTTTTAAGCTCAATACGTTAAGTCGGCATAGTTAGATATTTCTTTAATATCTGCGTATCATTAATAAGAATAATTTCTAAACCCCTTAAATTCTTGTTAGAATTGATTAAATTAACAAAAAGTAAACGCATAATATGTCGGGAAATACCTTAGGAAAGCTTTTCACGGTAACCAGTTTTGGTGAGAGTCATGGTGCAGCAATTGGCTGTATTGTTGATGGTTGTCCTCCTGGTTTATCTTTATCTGAAACAGATTTACAGGGCGATCTTGAGCGTCGTCGGCCGGGTAAAACACGCCACACGACACAACGCCGTGAAATGGATGAAGTGCAAATTTTGTCGGGTGTGTTTGATGGTAAAACAACCGGATCGCCTATCGCATTAATTATTCATAATACTGATCAACGTTCAAAAGACTACTCAGATATTATGGACCGTTTTCGTCCCGGCCATGCTGATTACACTTATCATCATAAATACGGTTTACGTGATTACCGTGGCGGTGGTCGTTCTTCTGCGCGTGAAACAGCGATGCGGGTAGCTGCCGGTGCGATAGCCAAAAAATATTTAAAAGAAAATTGTGGTATAGAAATCCGTGGTTATATGGCGCAGCTGGGACCGATTAAATATGAAAACTTTGACTGGGATGAAGTGGAAAATAATCCTTTCTTTTTTCCAGATGCCGGAAAGGTCAAAGAACTTGAAGAGTACATGGATGCCTTGCGTAAAGAAGGTAACTCAATTGGTGCGAGGATTAATGTTGTTGCAACAGGAATGCCGACGGGATTAGGTGAACCAATTTTTGATCGACTCGATGCTGATATTGCACATGCCATGATGTGTATTAATGCGGTGAAAGGTGTTGAAATTGGTGCAGGCTTTGATTGTGTTGAACAAAAGGGCACAGAGCACCGTGATGAACTTACCATTGATGGTTTTTTATCTAATAATGCCGGTGGTGTTTTAGGTGGTATTTCATCGGGCCAGGATATTACTGTCAGTATGGCACTCAAAGCGACTTCCAGTATTCGCCTACCGGGTAAAACAATTAACTTGCAAGGCGAAGCAACTGAAGTAATCACTAAAGGCCGTCATGATCCCTGTGTCGGGATTCGTGCAACACCTATTGCCGAAGCAATGCTTGCGCTTGTTTTGATTGATCATTTATTACGAAACCGCGGGCAGAATGCTGACGTGAAAGTCGATACTCCCGTTATCCCTGCAAGCAAAAAATAACTTCATGCCATATTGGCGCCTTTCTGGCTTTTACTTCTTTTACTTCGCCAGTCTCGGCGCATTAGCCCCTTACTGGGGCTTATATCTTAAGTCCCTTGGTTTTACCGCAACCGCCATCGGCACCATGATGGCCGTGATTATGGCAACCAAGATTGTCTCACCAAATATCTGGGGTTGGGTTGCCGATCACACCGGTAAACGGATGGCCATTGTCCGCCTGGGTGGTTTGTTATCCGTCATTTCTTTTGCTGGTGTTTTTGTCCACCAGGACTACTGGTGGTTACTATTGGTGATGATGGTGTTCAGTTTTTTCTGGAATGCGACCTTGCCGCAATTCGAAGCGACCACCTTTAATCATTTAGGTGATCAGACTCACCGTTACAGTTCTGTGCGTTTATGGGGCTCGATTGGCTTTATTGTTGCGGTCTGGCTTATTGGTCAGCAGTTAGAAGGTTCAAAAATCTCGTATTTACCAATGATTTTAATGGGCCTGTTTATCAGCATCTGGGCCAGTAGTCTTGTTGTACCTGAAGAAGCCGCGGGTCATTTAAAACTTACTCATGAACCTTTAAGAGCCGTGTTAAAACGACCAGAAGTTGTTGGTTTACTTGCGGTTTGTTTTTTAATTCAAATGGGACATGGACCTTATTATACTTTTTACTCGATCTATATGCAGGATCATGGTTACTCATTATCCTTTATTGGCTTTTTATGGGCACTCGGAGTTTTATCTGAAGTTTTTATTTTTATGCGCATGCATAAATTGGTACCACGTTTTGGATTAAAACGGTTACTTGTCGCGAGCTTGCTGATTGCTGCCAGCCGCTGGATTATTATTGCCTTATTTCCCATGAGCGTACCATTAATCGTGTTGGCGCAAGTCTTTCACGCCGCTTCATTTGGCATCTATCATGCCGTTGCGATTCAGTTGATTCATAATTACTTTGTCGGGCAACACCAGGGCAAAGGTCAGGCTTTATACAGCAGCGTTAGTTTTGGCGCCGGTGGTGCAATTGGCAGTCTCTATGCAGGTTATACCTGGGAATCACTGGGTACTACTAGTACTTTTATTATTGCAGCGGTGGTCAGTTTATTGGCTGCTTTCATTGCTTATAAGAAAATTCCGGCCTAAATTCAAATAAGAACATTCAGTTTTAGCTTATGCTGCCGATAGAAAATGTGTAACGAAACAAAAGGAATTTAGTTTGGAAAAAACACATACACAAGATGTAATAATTATTGGTGGTGGCGTTTCTGGCACGGCTTTATTGTACTTGCTGGCAGAATACACTGATATCAAGAATATTATGTTGCTGGAGAAATATGGTGAAATCGCAAACGTAAATTCTCACGGGCGAAATAACAGTCAAACATTACATTGCGGGGATATTGAAACAAATTACACGCTTGATAAGGCGCTTCAGGTTCAGGCCTCTGCAAACATGGTGACGCGTTATGCAGAAGATTTAAAAAATAAAGATAATATTCTATATAAATTTCCCAAAATGGTTATTGGTGTCGGTGATAAGGAAGTCAGCCAACTTCGCGAACGCTTTAAAGAATTCAGTCCACATTATCCTGGTATGAAATTATTAGAGCGCGAGCAAATTGCCAAGGTTGAACCTGAAGTGATTAATGGACGCAGTGAAGATATTGTTGCTTTAGCTGTTCTCGATGAATATACCGCGGTTAATTTTCAGGCCTTATCAAAATCATTTGTAGAACAGGCGACAGCTGTCAGCAATAAAACTGTTAATGTAAAACTCAATTGTCATGTTTCTAAAATTAAAAAGTCGGATGATGGATACGCAGTGAAAACATCTGCTGGCACTCATCATGCTAAATTTGTTGTCGTATCATCCGGTGGCCATAGTTTGTTATTTGCTCATCGCATGGGTTATGGCCTGGAGTTTTCCTGCTTACCCATGGCGGGTAGTTTTTATTATGCACCGGATGTTTTAAAAGGAAAGGTATACACGGTACAAAATGACAAACTTCCATTTGCCGCTATTCATGGTGACCCTGATGTACTGGTGCCCGATAAAACACGCTTTGGCCCCACAGCATTAGCACTGCCTGTGCTTGAACGCTATAACTGGAAAACATTACCGGAATTTTTATTTATTTTTAAACTTGATTTTAATGTTATTAAAACACTTTGGGGTTTATTACGTGTTTCAGAGATTCGTAATTACCTGTTTAAAAATTTCCTTTTTGAAATCCCGATGGTTCGTCGTCGTTTGTTTTTAAGTGACGCACGTAAAATTGTACCTGCTATGCAATTAAAAGAATTAACCTTTGCTAAGAAAACAGGTGGTATTCGTCCGGTGATGATTGATAAGAGAAATCATTGCCTGCATCTTGGCGAAGCAAAATTAAGTCCGGGTAATGGTTTAATTTTTAATATGACACCTTCTCCAGGAGCAACCAGTTGCCTGGGGAACGCAGAAAAAGATATGGATATAATTGTTGAGTACTTAGGGGCTAATATTGATAAAGACAGGCTAGCTGCAAACTTAAAGTAACCTGCTTTAAATTAGCTTGTTGATCGCATCAAGGAATTCTTGCGCCTTGATTGGTTTGCGTAATATATCATCAGCACCTAGCTGTGATGAAATATCGAGAAACTCTTCCATTCGACCATGCACATTACCGGTCATTGCGATAATAGGAATGGCTTTATTATGACTACGTAATTCACGAATAAAGCTAATTCCTTCCATCTCTGGCATGATGATGTCTGTTATGACTAAGTCAGGTGTGTTTTCCTTAAATTTTTTCAGGCCAGCTTTACCATTCGAGGCTTCAGTAATTTTAAAATCATTAATTTCTAATAATTCTTTAACAAAAGCACGCATCATGTCGTCGTCGTCGACAACTAAAATATGTTTACCTGTACCCAAAGACATAGTTCCACCTGCATTTACAACTATCAGTATTGTAGTTGAATCTCAGTATAAATGCTAAGGCTATTTATTGATTAACATTTGCTGACAACATCGATGACATCGCCTTAGCTGCATTGGACAAAGTATGACCAGAATGCCAAACAATACCCAGCCTTCGTTCAAGTTTAATTCCTTCGATATTCAGAATCTTTAATTCCTTGTTAAGCATACTACGTGGCAAAACACTCCAACCCAGTCCAACACTCACCATCATCTTAATGGTTTCTAAATAGTTGGTTGCTAAACCGACTTTTAATTTCAGTTTATGTTTACGCATCGTCTGTTCAAATATCTGTCGGGTGTATGTTCCAGGTGTAGGCAGTATTGCAGGGTATTCCGATAACTTTTTTGGCGTGATTTTATTTACTTTGGCTAAAGGGTGAGACTGGTTCACCGCGATATCTAACGGATCGGGCCATACTTGTATTGTGTGCAGTACTTTTGCCGGTTGTAAAGGCAAGGTGACGATGCCTAATTCAAGATCACCATGCTCGATTGCATGACAGGCTTCTTCAGAATCCATGAAGTGAAGATCCAGCTCAACTTCAGGGTGAGTGTGAGTAAATGCACGAAGTATCGGTGGTAACCGGTGCAAGCCGATATGATGGCTGGTACCGATACTGAGCTTTCCTGAAACGTGGCCAGAAAGATTTTTAATTGCACGCTTACTGTCTTCAACTTGTTGCAGAATACTACGAGCCCTTGTTAAGAGGGCACTCCCTGCTTCGGTCAAAGTCACTTTACGTCCTATGCGATCAAACAGCTGAACATCAAGTTCCGACTCTAAAGCTGATATCCGTTTACTGATTGCGGGCTGGGTTAGAAATAACTGTTCTGAGGCGTGCGAAAAAGAGCCGCTTTCGGCGACAGAGACAAATGCTGTGAGGTTAGCAATATCCATAAGATAAACCTTTATCTATAACTATTAGGAATAGTTTATATGAAAATAATGAATTTGTGTAATAGGTGAAATGGGTCTATATTTGCGGCACCTGGATAAAAGCCTCAGCGGGTGTGGTTGGGGTTTAAGTGGTTGTGTAATTGAAGGAAAAGATAATGGCAGGCAAGACCTTATACGAGAAAATTTGGGATCAACACGTGGTACGTGACAATGGTGATGGCACGGCACTCTTATATATTGATCGTCAATTAGTACATGAAGTGACTTCACCGCAAGCTTTTGAAGGCTTGCGCCTGGCTGACAGAAAGTTATGGCGAGTTGATGCGAATTTAGCGACCCCCGATCACAATGTACCGACCACTGATCGTAGTAAAGGCATTGAAGATCCCATTTCACGTTTGCAGGTTGAAACACTGGATCAGAATTGTTCTGACTTTGGTATTACAGAATTCAAAATGGATGATATCCGTCAGGGAATTGTGCATGTCATTGGCCCTGAGCAAGGTGCCACATTACCGGGTATGACGGTTGTCTGTGGTGATTCACATACTTCAACCCACGGTGCCTTTGGTGCTTTAGCGCATGGAATTGGAACATCTGAAGTTGAGCATGTTATGGCGACGCAGTGTTTGGTACAGGCCAAGTCGAAAACCATGTTGGTAAGTGTTGATGGTGAAGTCAATGCGGGTATCACCGCTAAAGACATCGTGTTAGCCATTATTGGTGAGATTGGTACGGCTGGTGGCACAGGCTATGCGATTGAGTTTGGTGGTGATGCCATTCGCGCCTTATCAATGGAAGGGCGCATGACCGTATGTAACATGGCAATTGAAGCGGGGGCCCGTGCGGGTATGGTGGCGGTAGATCAAAAAACCATCGATTTCGTTAAAGGTCGTCCTTACTCACCAAAAGATGAGCAATGGCAACAAGCGGTAAAAGCATGGAATGAATTACACAGTGATAGCGATGCTCAGTTTGACACAAGCGTAAATATTGATGCCGCTACAATTAAACCACAGGTTACCTGGGGCACATCACCAGAGATGGTGGTGGGTGTAGATAACAAGGTACCTGATCCTGATAATGAAACTGATGATGTTAAACGCGAAGGTATGATCGCAGCATTAAATTACATGGGATTAACGGCTAATACACCGATGAATGAGATTGAAGTGGATAAAGTATTTATTGGTTCATGCACCAATTCACGTATCGAAGATATTCGCGCTGCTGCTGAAGTGGCCAAGGGCCGTAAAGTTGCAAGTAACATTAAACTTGCGATGGTTGTTCCGGGCTCTGGTTTAATTAAGCAACAGGCTGAACAAGAAGGTCTGGACAAAATTTTAACTGAGGCAGGTTTTGAATGGCGCGAACCGGGTTGTTCAATGTGCTTGGCCATGAATGCAGACCGCTTAGAGCCGGGCGAACGTTGTGCTTCAACTTCAAACAGAAATTTTGAAGGGCGACAAGGACAGGGTGGTCGGACACATTTAGTCAGTCCAGCTATGGCAGCGGCAGCAGCCATTAAAGGTCACTTTGTTGACGTTACTACATTATAGAGATTGAACCACTGGGGGCACGGGGAAACAGGGAAATAGTATTGATGTCTCCCCGGTGCGCCCAGTGTTCCCCGTGGTTTGTGTGAGGAATATAAGATGGAAAAATTTACAAAATTAAAAGCAATCGTGGCACCCATGGATCGACCCAATGTTGATACCGATGCCATTATTCCAAAACAATTTTTGAAATCAATTAAACGCAGTGGTTTTGGTCCAAACTTATTTGATGAATGGCGATACTTGGATCATGGCGAGCCGGGTATGGATAATAGCCAACGTCCATTAAATAAAGAGTTTGTTCTTAACCAGGATCGTTACCAGGGTGCACAGATTCTACTGGCTCGTGAAAATTTTGGTTGTGGTTCCAGTCGTGAACATGCGCCATGGGCATTATTGGATTATGGCTTCCGTGTTGTTATTGCTCCAAGTTTTGCAGATATCTTTTTTAGTAATAGTTTTAAGAATGGCATTTTACTTATCAAATTAGATACTCAAGTCATTGAGCAATTATTTTCTGATGTTGCGGCAAACCAAGGTTATGAATTGAGTGTTGATTTAGAAAATCAAACAATTACCAAAGCAGATGGCAGCGTTATAAAATTTGATGTTGATGAGTTCAGAAAACACCGGTTGTTAAATGGTTTAGATGATATTGGATTAACCTTGCAACATGTTGATGATATTAAGGCATATGAACAACGCCGTAGTGTAGAAGCACCGTGGTTATTTAACTAAAACATATTGCCACCAAGGTCACGAAGAACACAGAGAAATAAATTTTTATCTTTGTGCCCTTAGTGTTCTTCGTGGCCGAAATTTTATTGTAGGATGTACAAAGATGACTAAAAAAATTGCAGTATTACCAGGTGATGGTATTGGCCAGGAAATAGTGGCTGAAGCAGTTAAGGTAATTAAAACACTTCAAGCAGATGGTCTTGATGTCGAAATGACAGAAGGTTTAGTAGGCGGCACCGCATATGATGCAACCGCTACACCTTTACCCGAAGAAACCTTAACACTAGCAAAAGAAGCTGATGCGATTTTATTAGGCGCAGTAGGCGGTTATAAATGGGAGTCACTGGACATAGCCGTAAGACCTGAGAAGGGCCTGCTAGGTTTGCGAGCTGAATTGGATCTATTCGCAAACTTACGCCCAGCAATTCTTTATCCACAACTTGCCGATGCATCTACCCTAAAACCAGAAGTCGTTTCAGGTTTGGATATTATGATTGTGCGTGAATTAACCGGTGGTATTTATTTTGGTCAGCCACGTGGTGTTCGCACTTTGGATAATGGTGAACGCCAGGGTTATAACACCCTGGTTTATAAAGAATCTGAAGTGAAGCGAATTGCAGAAGTTGCGTTTGATATTGCTCGCAAACGTGATAGCAGAGTATGTTCAGTTGATAAAGCTAACGTTTTAGAAGTCACTGAGATGTGGCGTGAAGTAGTGAATGAGTTGCACGAAGATAATAAAGATATAGATTTATCACATATGTATGTTGATAACGCGGCCATGCAACTGGTGCGTGAACCGAAACAGTTTGATGTAATGGTAACTACCAATATGTTTGGTGATATTCTTTCGGATTGTGCCGCAATGTTAACCGGCTCTATTGGTATGTTACCTTCAGCTTCTTTGAATTCCAAAGGCCAGGGTATGTATGAGCCGATACATGGCTCTGCACCTGATATAGCTGGACAAAATATTGCAAATCCATTAGCAACCATTCTTTCTGTTGCCATGATGTTGCGTTATTCATTAGATGAAAGCGCAATGGCGGATCGTATAGAGAAAGCGGTTGATAAAGTACTGGATCAAAATTTACGTACAGCTGATATTTATTCAGATGGCATGCAAAAAGTCAGCACGTCAGAAATGGGTGATGCGGTAGTAGCTGCATTATAAATAATTTATTTACCGCAGAGACGCAAAGAACGCAGAGTTTTTTATTTTAAGAGGTCTTATGAGTTTGTTTTTCTTTGCGAACTCTGCGTCTTTGCGGTGAGATATTCAAAATTTATTCAGGAGTGTTTAAGATGAAAAGGGTAGGGTTTATAGGTTGGCGTGGCATGGTTGGTTCTGTGTTGATGCAACGTATGCGTGATGAAAATGATTTTAACGATATCGATCCTGTTTTTTTTACCACCTCACAGGCTGGTCAGGCAGGTCCTAATGTAGGTAAAGATGTACCTGCATTAAAAGATGCGAAAGATATTAACGAGTTAAAAGCCATGGATGTAATAGTTACAGCACAGGGCGGCGACTATACCAAAGCAGTATATGAAGATTTACGTAAAGCAGGCTGGGATGGTTACTGGATAGATGCCGCTTCATCACTGCGTATGGTTGATGAAAGTATTATCGTACTCGACCCAGTGAATAAAGATGTCATTAAAGATGGTTTAACTAACGGTGTTAAAACATTTGTTGGTGGGAACTGCACGGTAAGTTTAATGCTAATGGCCGTCGGTGGTTTATTTGAAAGAGATTTAGTTGAATGGATTACACCAATGACCTACCAGGCGGCATCGGGTGCGGGTGCGAGAAATATGCGTGAGCTAATCAGCCAAATGGGTGCGATTAATGATAACGTGAAAGCGCTTAACGAAGATCCAGCCTCAGCTATTTTAGAAATTGATAAAAGTGTCACTGACTTTATGCGCAGTGATGCTTATCCAACCGAACAGTGGCCAGCACCATTAGCGGCAAGTTTAATTCCCTGGATAGATGTACCGCGTGATACTGGCCAAACAAAAGAAGAATGGAAAGCTGAAGTTGAAACCAATAAAATTTTAGGCCGTTCTAATAATCCTGTTCCTATTGATGGTTTATGCGTACGCATTGGTGCCATGCGTTGTCATTCACAAGCGTTAACCATCAAAATGAAACAAAATGTACCGATGGATGAAATCAGTGACATGTTAGCCAGTCACAATGACTGGGTTAAGGTCGTTGCTAACGAGCCTGAAGTCACCATTAAAGAATTAACCCCTGCGGCTGTTACAGGTACCTTAACCGTGCCGGTTGGGCGACTACGTAAACTTTCTATGGGGGATGATTACTTGTCAGCATTTACAGTGGGTGATCAATTACTCTGGGGTGCAGCTGAACCTTTACGTCGCATGCTACGGATCCTTTTAGAAAATTAAAGACCTTAGCCACGAAGGACTCGAAGGTCACCAAGAATAAAATTTAAAATTCTTTGTGTTCTTCGTGGCAAAATTATTTTTGTTTTGGTGGAATAAATGATTAAAGAAGTAGACATTGCGATAATCGGCGCAACCACGTCAGTCGGTGAAACACTGCTGGAAATTTTAGAAGAAAGAAAATTTCCAGTTGGGCAAATATATTTACTCGACAGTGAAGCCTCTTCAGGTAGTCGTATGGAGTTTAGTGGTTATGCACTAAAAATTGGTGATATTGCATCATTTGATTTTTCCCGGGTACAAATCGCATTCTTTGTTTCTAGCGAAGCACTGTCAAAAGAGTATGCAAACACGGCAGCAGCACAAGGCTGTTTTGTGATTGATCGCACCCCGGCATTCAGGAACGATCGGGATGTTCCGTTGGTTATTCCTGAAGTTAATCCAGATGCAATGGAAGATATTCAAAAACGTAAAATTGTATCCAGCCCGAGTTGTAACAGTATTCAAATGCTACTGGCATTAAAACCAATTTATGATGCGGTGGGTATTAAGCGCATCAATGTTTCGACCTATCAATCGGTATCCGGTGCAGGCAAGGACGGCGCTGAAGAGTTAGCTACACAAACAACCTCGTTGTTAAATTTTCGTGATGTAAAAAGTAAGACCTTTGCAAAACAAATTGCATTCAATGTTTTACCACAGGTAGGCGATATCCTGGATAATGGTTACAGCGCTGAAGAAATGAAGCTGGTTTGGGAAACGCAAAAAGTATTAAGTGATGAATCTGTCCAGGTAAATGCAACCGCTGTTCGTGTCCCGGTTTTTATCGGGCATGCCGCTTCTCTTCATGTAGAAACAAATGAGAAAATTTCTGCGGCGAAAGTTAATGAATTACTAAGCAAAGCCGATGATCTAAAAGTGTTAGTTAATGATGACTGGCCGACACCTGTGACTGAAGCTGCGGGCCAGGATTCCGTTTTTGTTGGCCGGATTCGTGAAGATATTTCTACAAATAACGGAATTAATCTGTGGGTAGTCACGGATAATATGCGTAAAGGAGCAGCAACAAATGCTGTTCAAATAGCAGAAATTTTGGTAAAACTTTACATATAAGCTATAGTTACTGCATACTTATAAAGAATTTTCGAGCTATATTTAGGTAAGTTGTTGAAAAATAAGAAAATACACCTAAATTTGGCTGTTGCGTTGAGGGACGCTAAATGAAGTGGAGAGTTGTTATGCTGCGTAAGCTGGCTGTTTTTATTATATCTGCTGGTCTAACGATGTCGCCTTTGTCGGTCCAGGCGATGGGGTTTGGTGGAATTAAGTTAAAGTCTTCTTTAAATGAGAAGCTCAATGCGGAAGTGGCTTTATTGTCAGCAACCGAAAATGATATTCAAAGTCTGACAATTAAACTGGCGACTGAAGAAGCATTTTTGCGAGCAGGTATAGATAGGACTGCTCTTCTTAATAAACTTAAATTCAAAGTGAAAAAACGTGCAAATGGTGATCATTATATTCATGTCACCACGACGGAAACGGTACGTGAACCTTTCATGAATTTCCTCCTGGAATTGAACTGGAAAAATGGTCGCATGCTGCGTGAGTACACCATGCTCATCGATCCACCTGGACGTGCTCCTAAACTCGTAGCTGAGCCAGCACCTGTCGTGGCTGAAACTACAGCCCCAGAACCCGTTGTCGAAGAGCCGGTTGTTGCCGCAGTTGATGAGCCCTCGCCGTTTGTTGAACCTGTCGTTGATATTGAACCCGTTGCTGAACCCGCACCAATGCCAGTATTAATGCCAGAACCGGTGGTTGAAGCTCCCGTTGAGTCTGATGAGCCGGTTGTTGCGATAGAACCTGAACCTGCACCAGAGCCTGAAGTTGCCATGGCTCCGGTTGAAGAAGTTGAGCCTGTTATCGATATTGAACCGGTTGTCGATATTGAGCCGGTAGTAGATATTCCTGCACCGGTTGAAGCTGAATCTGAAATGGTAACTGAAGCACCCGTTGATGAAGCGCCAGAAGTGTTTGATCCTGAGTCAGCTTTTGTCGAAGAAGATACCGGCGAGTTATGGCCACGTATTCCATTAACAGCGTATAGTGAATCTGGTGATGAACCTGTCGACGTTGATGAAGAAGTCGTTCAGGGTGAGATGGGTGATTTAGATTATGGAATCGTTAAGAAGAACGACAACCTGTGGGACATTGCTGAGAAACTTCGCCAGGGTGATGAAAGTGTTAGTGTTTACCAGGTCATGATGGCGTTATTGCAAAGCAATCCAGATGCTTTCGTTGATAACAATGTACATCGTTTAAAAGTCGGGCATGTTTTACGAATTGATGATCCTTCAGTGTTAACTTCATTGACGCGTCAAGAAGCCGCAAACTCTTTTATTGAACAAACTGAAAGCTGGAATAGTTACCGTCAACAAGTCGCTGAGGCTGCTGGCGTACAACCTATTATGGCTGGAGAAACCATTGCTGATGGTACAACGGATACAACAGGCACTTCAGGTGAATTAACATTAGCCGCGCCTGATGGTGAAAGTTTGACTGCTGGTGGGGGTGCTAATGAAGAAACATTAAGTAACGACCTGGCAACCATGCAAGAACAGTTACGCCAGGCTAAATCGGATGCAGGTACCATGCGTAGCCGTAATGTTGAATTAAATAACAAGCTTCAATCGCTTGAAGATGAGTTAAACCGCTTACAACGCTCTATCTCTGTAAAAGATGATGAGCTGGCAGCGTTGCAACAACAACTTTCTGATTTGAATCAACAACCTGTTGCTGTGCCTGAGCCAGAACAAGTCGCTACACCAGAACCTGTTATTGAAACACCACAACCAGAAGTTGCTGAACCGGTTGTTGCGGAAACGCAGCCCGTAACAGAAGAACCTACTGCAGCAGAGCCAGCACAAGTAGAAGTTACTCAGCCAGTTGGGGAACAACCTAAACCTGAGAAATCACCGGTTGAACTTGCTGAAGAAATTGCAGATAAAGAAGAAACAACAGCAGGCACAGAACAAGGTATTATGGATACCGTGATGGGAGTGGTTGCTTCAATTACTGCAGCCGCGACAGGGATAATTGCTGGGCTAAATCTCGGTGGTAATGCTTTATTATATATTGCTGCACCTATTGCGCTAATCTTACTCATTATCGTCATTATTGTTATTAAACGCCGTAGTCAGGGTGATAACTTCCAGGAGAGCATTCTCACAGGAGCAGCCACGGCAAATGAAGGTGCAGAAGAGGCAGCGGGTGTGCCAAGTAGTGACTCTACCACTTTCTCTGAAGAATCATCCTTCTTAAGTGACTTTGCCATGAGTGGCGCCAGTGCGATTGAAGCGGATGATAGTGAAGTGGATCCTTTGACTGAAGCTGACGTCTTTATGGCTTATGGCCGGTATGAAGCAGCAGAAGAACGATTAAATGAAGCAATTCAAAATGAGCCTGGTCGCATGGAATTACGTGCCAAGTTACTTGAGTTGTATCATGCGACACAAAACAAAGATGCCTTTGAATCATCGGCAGAAGATTTTTATGCCAGCCTCGGTGGTAATGAAGCCGAAAGCCCATTATGGACAAAAGTGGTTAGTATGGGAGCAGAAATTGCACCGGGCAATCCATTATTTAGTGGAGCTGGCGGCGCAGGTGGTACTGCAGCTGATATTCCAGCTACAAGTGAAGTTCCAATCATCGATGATCCGGGCATGGCGATGACTGATAGCCAGGTGATGGATATTGGATTAGAAACCGGTGTGTTTGCGGCGGCTGATTTAGGTGGTGCGGCTGAACCTGCCGCTGATGACATGGACTTTAATTTGGACCTTGGTGAAAGTATAGAAACTGCTGATACTGCTTCAGCTGATGATATGGACTTTAATCTCGATATTGGTGGTGCAGAAGAACCGGCAGCAGCAGAAGAACCCGCAGCCGATCTTGATTTCAACCTTGATACGGGAACAGACTCTAGTGACGAACTTGTAACAGAGGATGCTGGTCTTGATTTCAATTTAGACATCGGTGGCGGAGATGAGCCTGCTGCAGATCTTGATATGAACCTGGATATGGGAACCACTGAAGCTGCTGCAGAAGATAGCGGTGGACTGGATTTTGATCTTGATATTGGTGGTGATACAGCTGATGCCGGCTTAGATTTTGATACCGGTGGTGGTGACGAGTCACTGGATTTAAACCTGGATGCTTCTGATACAGCTGATGCAGACATTGGCGGTGGTGATGAAGTTGGAACTAAACTCGACCTTGCTAAAGCTTATATTGATATGGGCGATCCAGAGGGTGCTCGCAGTATTCTGGACGAGGTAATGGATGAGGGAAGTAGTACACAAAAAGAAGAAGCGCAATCGCTATTGGGACAAATTGCGTAAAGTACCATTGAGTTGATTACGCTTTAATGTAATACAATCAACTTCTTCTCAGGGCCACACCATACTTGGTGTGGCCTTCTTGTTTATATAAATAGGAAATAAGTTAAATACATTACTATGAGAATTGCTTTGGGCGTAGAGTACGATGGCCGCGCATTTTGTGGATGGCAGTTTCAGGATCATTCACCTTCAGTACAAGAAGCGGTTGAAAAGGCATTAAGCAAAGTCGCCAATCATTTTGTACGCGTGGTGTGTGCCGGACGTACAGATACGGGTGTGCATGCAACAGAGCAGGTTATCCATTTTGATACCGAAGTGACACGAGAAGCACATCAATGGATTAGTGGTGCTAATGCTAATTTACCTGAAGGCGTTTCTATTTTATGGGCGCAGCAAGTGAGTGATGATTTTCACGCCCGCTTTAAAGCTTTTCGCCGCGCTTACCGCTATATTATTTTTTCCCGTAATGTCAGGCCATCTTATTTAAATGGCTTGGTTACATGGGATTATCGTAAGCTGGATGAGCAACGTATGCAGCAAGCGGCAAATTATCTGCTTGGTGAACATGACTTTTCTTCTTACCGGGCATTGGGTTGCCAGGCCAAGTCACCGGTACGCACACTTCATCAATTTGATGTAAGCAGGCAGGGCAACTATATTTTTTTAGATATTGAAGCCAATGCCTTTTTACACCACATGGTGCGAAATATGGCCGGCGTATTGATGTCTATCGGTGCAGGTGAACAGGAACCGGAGTGGGCAAAAGAAGTACTGGAGCTAAAAGATCGTACCCTGGGTGGTATTACCGCACCACCACATGGTTTATACCTGGTCAGGGTGGATTACCCTGAAGAATTTGTTTTGCCTAAAGTGATTAATCTGCCATTATTTGGTTAATCCATTTTCATTATTCAGCTTGTAAAAATTTTTAGTTCTTAAATTTTCGCAACCACCGCGGTGAATATAGTAAGCCGAGAATAACACCACAGACCAGCCCAATGGTATGCGCCATATTGGCAATATTGCCAACTAAGCCAAGCCAACAGACAATAAACCAAATTAACATCATAACTGTGGTACTTTGATTAAGCCCTATTCCTGAACGCGGGTTATATTTTCCCTGGGCCCATACATATCCGAGTAAACCGTAAACAACACCTGACATACCACCGAAGATAGGACCGCTCCAAAGATATTGAGCCAGGTTAGACAAAATGGCAATAATGATAACCAGGGTAAACATGCGATCAGAGTTCTGTCGTTGTTCAACAGCACTGCCTAACTGATATAGCCAAAGCATATTAAAAACAATATGTAGAATACCAAAGTGAATAATAATGGGTGTAAGCAAACGCCATAGCTGGCCTTTTAGAATTTCAGGAAGTCCCTGGCGGTATTCTGAAATAAATAAAACATGAAGAAACTGGAAGTCTCTGCCTAGCTTGGAAAACAGGGCAACAATCAGGCTAAGCGCAATTAAGCTAGCGGTTACTTTGTTGTAACGTGCCCACAGTTTTAATTGTTCAAATCCATTCATAATGTTTTAAGTCTGTATTCAATATCGCTGTGATTTTAGGCATAAAAAAAGGGGTTTTAAAACCCCTTTATTCAACAATCCAAAATTAAAATTTTAGAGTAATGGTACGATTAATAACGCAACAATATTCATAATTTTAATCAATGGATTTATTGCAGGGCCTGCAGTATCTTTGTACGGGTCACCCACCGTATCACCGGTTACGGCTGCTTTATGTGCATCTGAACCTTTGCCGCCATGATTACCATCTTCGATATATTTTTTCGCGTTATCCCAGGCACCACCACCGGTTGTCATCGATATAGCGACGAATAAACCGGTAACGATAGTACCGATTAGAACACCACCTAATGCTTCAGCGCCTAAGGTTAAACCGACAATGATTGGCACGGCGACCGGTAATAAAGAAGGAATAATCATTTCTTTAATCGCGGCCTTGGTTAACATATCGACTGCTTTTGAATAGTCAGGTTGTTGTGAGCGATCCATGATACCTGGCATTTCTTTAAACTGACGACGTACTTCGTTAACGATATCACCAGCAGCACGACCGACCGCTTCCATTGCCATTGCTCCAAATAAGTAGGGAATCAGGCCACCAATGAACAGACCGATGATGACCTTGTGGTTAGACAGTTCGAAAGCCAAAACTTGGCCGCTAGCGGCTAATGTATTGGTGTAATCAGCAAACAAGACTAACGTGGCCAGACCTGCTGAACCAATCGCGTAACCTTTGGTTACTGCTTTGGTTGTATTACCGACGGCATCGAGTGCATCGGTAGTGTTACGAACATCTTCAGGAAGCTCTGCCATTTCAGCAATACCACCGGCGTTATCGGTAATCGGACCGTATGCATCAAGCGCTACAATGATACCGGTCATCGATAACATTGAGGTTGCTGCAATAGCAATACCGTATAAACCTGCAAAGTGATAAGCACCATAAATAGAAGCACAAACTGAAAGTACCGGTAGAGCAGTAGAACGCATTGATACACCCAAACCGGCAATCACGTTAGTACCGTCACCGGTAGTTGATGCTGCGGCAATGTGTTTGACAGGAGCGTACTCAGTTGCCGTGTAGTATTCAGTAATCACGATCATGGCCACAGTTAACGCTAAACCAATCAGAGATGAATAATAGAACTCTACTGCACCGGCCGTTGCACCGTTATCCAGTGTTAGCGTTACTTCTGCCATCATATTATTGGTAACAAAGTAAAAGGCAATTGCTGAGAAAACGGCGGCAATCCCTGTTGCCTTATAAAGGGCATTCATGATTTTGGCACCATCTGAGGTACTGACAAAGAAGGTACCGATGATCGAACCAATAATTGAAACACCACCAAGAACCAATGGGTAAGTGACTGCAAGTTCACCAATGTCTTTTAATAACAAGCCTCCGAGTAACATGGTTGCAATAATGGTCACCGCGTAGGTTTCAAATAAATCAGCGGCCATACCGGCACAGTCGCCGACGTTATCACCGACGTTATCTGCAATAACGGCCGGGTTACGTGGATCATCTTCAGGGATACCGGCTTCCACTTTGCCAACGATGTCAGCACCAACGTCTGCGCCCTTGGTGAAGATGCCGCCACCTAAGCGAGCAAAAATGGAAATCAGTGAGCCGCCAAATGCTAAACCCACTAATGCATGAAGCGCATCATCTTGTGTGACACCCATACTGTGTAAAGCGGTGTAATAACCCGCAACACCTAACAGGCCAAGACCGACCACTAACATACCGGTGATAGCGCCGCCTTTAAATGCGACGTGTAAAGCCGGGTTAATGCCATCTTTCGCTGCTTCGGCGGTACGTGAATTGGCACGAACGGAAACATGCATACCAATGTAACCCGCTGCACCAGAGAGAATGGCGCCAATAGCAAAACCAATGGCGGTGTGTGCACCTAATGCAAACCACATTGCGATGAATAAAATAATACCGACGACTGAGATGGCTTTATATTGTCTTGCCAGGTAGGCAATCGCACCTTCTTGTACGGCATTAGAAATGCGTTGCATTTCTTCATTACCTTGAGATTTGGATAAAATATTAAAAATTGAAATAACGCCATAAGCTATACCGGCGAGGGCACAAACTAGAGCAATGATTAGACCCGTGGACATGATGCTTTCTCCCTTTAGTACTTGGAACTAATTAGCGATTCGAATTGTTATTTCTTCATGCTAACGGGTTTTTGTTGATGACGTCATCATGTGTTTTTATTGGTCTATCTCAGCATTTAATACCCCTAAAAGTCATATTGATACATGTTTTTTTGTCTTAATTAAGATTAAGCAAATGACATTATTGTAAATACAAAAGCATTACTCATTGAGTTAGCGGAATTCGCTAAGTTACTGTAAAATAAGCTTCTTCACTACGATTTTCATGGTTATTAGGGCATTCTGTTGCATACACGTATTAAAATCTGTGGGATTAAACATCTCGATGATGCGCTTAAGGCAATTGAATATGGCGCGGATGCGATTGGATTAATTTTTGTAGAAAAGAGTCCGCGCTTTGTTAGCCTGACAGATGCCCGGGTAATAGCTGAATCACTGCCGCCATTTGTGACAGTGGTCGGTTTGTTTATGGACGCTGCAGAAGAAACAATAAGAGAAGCCTTGAAGGTGGTACCGATTAATTTATTGCAGTTTCATGGCGATGAACCCCCTGCATTTTGTGAGCAATTTGGACTGCCATATATTAAAGTGTTAAGAATGCGCGAAAACGTCAATGTGGTGGCATTTGCTCAGGAACACCCAAACGCTTCAGGAATTTTGCTCGATACCTATAGTAAAGGCGGTGCCGGTGGTGGAACAGGACAAACGTTTGACTGGAGTATGATTCCAGACCATGTACCATTACCGCTGATTTTGGCAGGTGGCTTAAATCCAGATAATGTTGCCGCTGCAGTCGAAAAGGTGAAGCCTTACGCAGTAGATGTGAGTAGTGGTGTTGAGTCCGAACCAACAATTAAAGATCACAATAAAATAGAACAGTTTATTAAAGAGGTACAGCGAATTGGCTGAAGCAGAAACAAAGTATCAACAACCCGATGATAAGGGGCATTTTGGTGTTTATGGCGGTCTTTTTGTCGCAGAAACACTAATGGAACCTCTTACCGAATTACGTCTAGCCTATGAAAAGTACATGGTTGATAAAGATTTTTTAGCCGAGCTGGATTGGGAATTACAAAATTACGTTGGCCGACCTTCACCACTATATTTAGCTGAGCGTTGGTCTAGAGAACTCGGTGGGGCAAAGATTTATCTTAAACGCGAAGATTTAAATCATACCGGTGCACACAAAATCAATAACACGGTTGGCCAGGCTTTGCTGGCAAAGCGTATGGGTAAAACCCGTATTATTGCTGAAACTGGAGCAGGTCAGCATGGTGTTGCCACTGCTACCGTATGTGCACGTTTAGGGCTTGAGTGTATCGTTTATATGGGGCAGGTTGATATTGAACGCCAAGCTGCAAATGTTTATCGAATGAAGTTATTAGGCGCCAAAGTCGTGCCAGTGACGGCAGGTTCAGCCACGCTAAAAGATGCTTTAAATGAAGCCATGCGTGACTGGGTGACCAATATTGATGACACCTTTTATATCATCGGTACCGTTGCGGGACCCCATCCTTATCCGGCGATGGTACGTGATTTTCAAACCATTATTGGCCGTGAAGCACGTGATCAGATTCAACAGCATGAAGGTCGATTGCCCAATGCATTAGTGGCCTGTGTGGGCGGTGGTTCAAATGCGATTGGTTTATTCCATCCTTTTATCGATGATAAAGATGTCGCAATTTACGGTGTTGAAGCGGCAGGCGATGGGATTGAGACAGGTAACCATGCTGCTCCACTTTGTGCGGGCAAACCGGGTGTTTTACACGGAAACCGCACCTACCTGATTGAAGATAATGATGGTCAGATAATAGAGACTCACTCAATTTCAGCTGGGCTTGATTACCCGGGCGTTGGTCCAGAGCATGCCTGGTTAAAAGATATTGGCCGTGCGGAATACGTTGCCATCAGTGATACAGAAGCGTTACAAGCATTCCATGATCTAACTAAGATTGAAGGTATTATCCCGGCTCTCGAATCCAGCCATGCTCTGGGTTATGCCGCAAAATTAGCACCAACAATGGATAAAGATAAAATTATTATTGTTAATCTCTCTGGGCGCGGTGATAAAGATATTCATACCGTGGCGACGCTTGAGGGGATCAACGTATGAGTCGAAATGACATGAATAGAATCGCGACAAGATTTGAGCTGCGTGCCAAAGAGGGACGTAAATTGTTGATCCCCTATTTTACCGCAGGCGATCCAAAACCAGAAAACGCGGTGCCGATGATGCATGCCATGGTTGAGGCAGGTGCTGATCTTATCGAATTAGGTGTGCCTTTCTCCGATCCGATGGCAGAAGGCCCGGTAATTCAAAAGGCGATGGAACGAGCATTAGAACATCATGTCAGTTTGAAAGATGTCATGGAAATGGTGGCAGAATTTCGTCAAAAAGATACAGAAACACCAGTAATATTAATGGGTTACCTTAACCCGGTGGAAATCATGGGTTACCAGGAATTTGCCCAATCTGCGAGTAAAGCGGGTGTGGATGGTATATTAACCGTTGATATTCCCCCTGAAGAAGCCTCTGATTATGTAAAAGCCATGAAAAACGAGGGAATTGACCGTATTTTTCTTATTTCCCCAACCACCACTGAACAAAGAATTAAGGCAATAAATGATGCCAGCGGCGGCTTTTTGTACTATGTTTCATTAAAAGGGGTGACTGGTGCAGGTCATTTAGACATAAATGCGGTACAGGATCGCGTTTCGACGATACGCTCGTTGACAGATTTACCGGTCGGGGTAGGCTTCGGTATCAAGGATGCTGAATCAGCCGCCAGCATAGCCAATGTTGCGGATGCCGTTGTAGTCGGTAGTGCTATTGTGAAACGTATTGAGGAAAATCTTGATTCGGCCGATAATGCAATGAAAGCCGTTTGCGAATTATTAACCGAGATGCGGCAAGCTCTCGATAGTTAAATTGAGATGAAAAAATAAACGCTTACAATTACGAAAAAGCATAAATAATAAGATAGGGTTTGATTAATGAATTGGTTTAGCAAATTATTACCAGAGCGTATTCGAATTGATGGTGAGTCACGTAAAAGTGTGCCAGAAGGGCTATGGACCAAATGTACTGCCTGTGGCGCCGTATTATACCGTGCTGAAATGGAACGTAATCTGGATGTTTGTCCAAAGTGCGATCAACATGCCCGAGTCGGTGCACGCTGGCGCCTGGAACGTTTCCTCGATGACGAAGGGCGTACTGAAATTGCTGAAAATCTGAAACCTGTTGATGCGCTTAAATTTAAAGATTTAAAAAAGTATAAAGATCGACTATCCCAGGCACAAAAAGCGACAGCTGAAAATGATGCCTTAATTGCTATGAAAGGCACAGTGAAGGGTGTACCTGTTGTTGCCGCTGCGTTTGAATTTAAATTCATGGGTGGTTCAATGGGTTCAGTGGTAGGGGAACGTTTTGTCCGTGCAGTTAATATTTGTTTAAAAGAAAATTTACCGCTAGTTTGTTACTCAGCAAGTGGTGGTGCCCGGATGCAGGAAGCCTTGTTCTCGTTAATGCAAATGGCTAAAACCAGTGCCGCTTTGGCGCGTATGCGTAAGCAGTCTTTACCTTTTATTTCTATTATGACCGATCCTACTATGGGTGGTGTCTCAGCCAGTTTAGCGATGTTAGGTGATATTAATATCGCTGAGCCAAATGCGTTAATTGGTTTTGCTGGCCCTCGTGTAATCGAACAAACCGTTCGTGAAGTCCTTCCTGAAGGTTTTCAACGTAGTGAGTTTTTATTAGAGCACGGCGCGATTGATATGATTGTTGATCGACGTGATATGCGGGATAAGGTCGTCAGTTTAATTACTATGATGATGCATAAACCAGCAGCATGATTCATCTTTTCCGCTCTGGCGGCGTTAAAAATCATCTCAAAATACTCATTTACTAAATGTAAATTCCGTTTTTTCGATAATTTTTGCCTTGCCAGAACGAAAAATCTTTCTCATGTTTTGCTTGTGTAGTTTTGATTTAAAGGGGTGGTTGAAAAACCACCCTTTTTATTTTTGAGTTTGTAAAAATGCGCTTTTCCTCTCTCCAAGAATGGTTAAACTGGCAAGAAGGTTTGCATCCTTCCACCATAGAGCTAGGCCTTGAGAGAGTCAGCGAGGTTTTTAAGCAGCTACATCCAATAAAAGCACCATGTCCTGTTATTACTGTTGCCGGTACCAATGGCAAAGGCTCCAGTGTGGCTTTACTGGAGTCAATCTACCAAAGTGCAGGCTATCAAACGGCTGTTTATAGCTCGCCACATCTATTGCGTTATAACGAGCGTATTCATCTAAATGCTGAAGAAGCCTCCGATAAAGCTATCTGTGAGGCATTTGAACGCATTGATCAGGCTCGCCTTCAGGGCGGTAATGAAATTTCGTTAACTTATTTTGAATTTGGCACGCTTGCAGCTTTAGATATTTTTTTCCGGGCTAAACCCGATGTGATCATTCTTGAAGTCGGTCTTGGAGGACGACTCGATGCGGTAAATATATTAGATGCTGATGTTGCTATGATTACTTCAATTGCAATCGATCACACCGAGTGGTTGGGCAATGATAGGGAAAGCATTGGCAAAGAAAAAGCCGGTATTATGAGAAATAACCGTCCGGTGGTTTTTAGTGGTGCCGATATGCCAAATAGTATTGCTGAGCATGCAAAAGAAGTCGGTGCTATTTTATACCGACGAAATTCTGATTTTGAGTGGAACAAGGGGGTGAGTCCTGCCTCATGGATCTGGAAATCATGCTCTCAGCAACGAACCGCCTTACCTCAATCAAATTTACGCGGTGATCATCAGCTTGATAATGCAGCAGGCGTATTAATGGTTGTTGAATGCCTGGCCGATAAATTAAGTGTAAATCAAAAACAGATTAAAACAGGTTTGTTGTCAGTCAGTGTGGCGGGACGTTTTCAATGTCTTATTGGCAACCCTATGCATATCCTGGATGTCGCGCATAACGAAGCAAGTATTGCTTGCCTGGCTGAGCTACTTAGCCAACAGGTCTGCGGCGGAGACAATGTTGCAGTGCTCGGTATGCTGGCGGATAAGTCACATCTAGAGGCTTTATCCGCGATGCTACCGCATATAAAAAAGTGGTACATCGCAGACCTGGATGTACCAAGAGGTGAAAAGGCAGCGAATTTAGCAGAGGTAATACTGGAGCTGGATAGCAGTGCAAATGTGAGCTGTTTCAAAAGCGTAGAAAAGGCGATTAATGCGGCAGATTCAGAAGCCCGGCAAGATGATAGAGTTATAGTGTTTGGGTCTTTTTATACTGTAGAATTCGCCATGCAGCTGGGAATATAATACGCTCTTGGAAAGGGAGCGTTGAGTCCCATACTGCTTAATAATTAATCACTATTTAAGAATCTGGAGAAAAGGTGGAACAAGGTCGCTTAAAACAACGCTTAGTCGGTGCAGTCGTATTGATAGCGTTAGCAGTGATCTTTATTCCGATGTTGCTGAGTGGTGGACGGGAAATGGAAATGCCGGTGTTTGGTAGCAATGTTCCTGACAGAAGTGAAGAAATTACCAATATAAAGCATATCGATATTGAAGAAATGCAAAAAGTAGAATCACGGCCGACAAAAGCAAAAATCATCCCGGTAGCTCCGGCGTTACCTGAGCCAAAAATTGTAAAGGAAACAAACAGTCAAGCCATCGTTGAATCAATTACTTCCAAAACAGAAAAAGAAACAAAATCAGCAATAAAGAAAACTGTATGGGCAGTGCAAGTAGGTAGCTTCAGCAAAAAAAGTAATGCCTTAGGTTTAAAAGAGAAGTTACGCAAGAAAAAGATTCATGCTTTTGTTGAAAGAATAACAAAAGACAATAAAGCTGTTTACCGGGTTCGGGTTGGGCCGGAAATATCGCGTGATAAAGCAATCGTACTTAAAAAGAAACTGCATAAAGAATTTAATCTTAGTGGTTTAGTGGTAAAACATCCTTAAGGTGGAACAGAACTTATAATGGTTGTTGCAGATTTAATAATTCTTAGCATAATTGTTCTCTCAGTTATTGTTAGTTTGATGCGTGGCTTTGTTAAAGAGGCATTGTCTTTAGCTGGTTGGTTAGTTTCTTTATGGATTGCAATGACCTTTTCATCAGGTATGGCAGAGTTATTTGGCACTTCAATCAAAGATCCAACCTTACGCTTGTTAGCGGCATTTATCAGTTTGTTTGTTTTATCGTTAATCGTTGCTGCCATTATTAATTTTTTCGCTACTCAGTTTGTACAAAGAGCAGGACTTACCGGGGTTGATCGTACTATCGGTGGGGTGTTCGGCTTGTTACGCGGCATATTGTTAGTCACTATTATTGTAATGCTGTTAGGTTTAACAACATTACCCAAAGAACCCTGGTGGGATGAATCGTTTTTAATGTTCCGCTTTGAAGTTATTGCAACATGGTTAAAAGATTTATTGCCGGACGATATTGCCCGGTATTTTAAGTATTAGTTTTTTATTTAAACCGTATTAATACACAGGAAAAAATATTATGTGTGGAATCATTGGTCTTGTTGGTCATACTCCCGTTAATCAACAACTTTATGATGGTTTAACCGTATTACAGCATCGTGGACAAGACGCAGCAGGTATCGTTACTTGTGAAGGTGACCGCATGTTTCTACGTAAAGATAACGGTTTAGTCAAAGACGTGTTTCATACTCGCCATATGATAACCCTGAAAGGTAATATCGGTATTGGTCATGTTCGTTATCCAACCGCAGGCTGTTTTTCTTCGGCCGAAGCACAACCTTTTTATGTTAATTCACCATATGGTATTGCTTTAGCGCATAATGGAAATTTAACCAATGCGGATGAGTTGAAAAAAGATCTGTATATTGAAGATCGTCGTCATATAAACACTAATTCTGACTCTGAAATTCTGCTAAACATCTTTGCTCATGAATTACAAAAAACAGTAAACCCAAAACTGGATATTACTGCAGATAATGTTTTTGATGCCATAGAATACGTACATAAGCGTTGTAGAGGTGCCTATGCCGTTGTGGCAATGATTACTGGTCGAGGTATCGTGGCTTTTCGTGATCCTTATGGTATTCGCCCTGTTGCGTTTGGTAAGCGGCAAACAGATAAGGGTATAGAGCATGTTGTTGCTTCGGAGTCGGTAGCCATTGATTCGCTGGGTTTTGAAATGGTCAGAGATATCGAGCCGGGAGAAGCGATCTTTATTAATAACGACGGTGAAATATTTTCTCGTCAGTGTGCAAAAAATCCAAAATTAAGCCCCTGTATTTTTGAACATGTTTATTTTGCCCGCCCCGATTCAATTATTGATGGTATTTCTGTTTATAAAGCGCGTTTACGTATGGGAGACTATTTAGCAAAAACAATTTTAAAACAGTTCCCTGATCATGATATTGATGTAGTGCTGCCTATTCCGGATACCAGTCGTACTTCAGCACTGGAGCTTTCTTACACATTAGGTGTGAAATATAGCGAAGGCTTTATTAAGAACCGCTATATAGGCAGAACGTTTATTATGCCCGGACAAAAACAACGGAAAAAATCGGTACGACAAAAGCTCAATGCGATTGATTTAGAGTTTAAAGGTAAAAATGTATTGTTGGTTGACGATTCTATTGTTAGGGGAACGACATCACAGCAAATTATCCAGATGGCTCGAGATGCAGGTGCGAATAAAGTATATTTTGCATCTGCCGCGCCTGCAGTTCGTTATCCAAATGTATACGGTATTGATATGCCTGCGGCTGATGAGCTAATTGGGCATGGGCGAGATATCGATGAAATTGCAAAGGAAATAGGCGCCGATAAATTATTTTACCAGGAACTGGATGATTTAATTGAAGCTGTTCGCAAAAAAGTGCCTAATATTACAGAATTCGATACTTCAGTTTTTGATGGTAAGTATATTACCGGGGATATAGATCAGGGCTACTTACAACATATTGAATCGTTGAGAAATGATGCCAGCCGAAAAGATAGCGATGCCGATAATGAAGTCATCGAAATTCATAACAATGCTTAGTTTAAGTTATTGTTAGTGAGTAGGGTGGGTGTATTGACAATGAGTTTATCATCACCTAATCTCTTAATACCTGGTACGTATACTAACTTATCAGGTGGCGCCGATTTGATATCAGCTTGCGGGCGCAATAAAAATACAGCTAAAGTGAAAGCCTGCTTTAGTTGAAGCGGGTTTTTTTGTGCCCGAATTAAGCTACTAAAGCGGCGCTGACGTCGTTATAAACGTTATTCGAAATGCTCATTTACTTTATGTAAACTCCGCTTTCTCATAACATTTATGCCTAGTCAGCCCCACTTTATTAACTTAATTATAATGAATATGTGATTTTGGAGTTATTGATGTCAGATTATGATGAAACATGGGCACTTGAAACCTTAGCTGTAAGATCAGGGCAAACCCGTACAGCTGAAGGGGAACATAGTGAACCTATTTTTCCTACATCAAGTTATGTTTTTCCCAGTGCTGCCGAAGCGGCGGCTCGGTTTAAAGGTGAAAGTCAGGGTAATATTTATTCCCGTTTTACGAATCCAACAGTGCGCACGTTCGAACAACGTTTAGCGGCATTAGAAGGTGGTGATAGTTGTGTTGCCACGGCGTCCGGGATGTCGGCTATTTTAAGCACTTGTATTTCATTATTGAAGTCAGGTGATCATATTGTTTCTTCTCGTTCGATTTTTGGTACTACAGTAGTCCTGTTTAACAAGTATCTTCAGCCTTTTGGTGTGAATACAACTTTTGTCGATTTAACTGATCTGGACGCATGGAAAAAGGCGATTAAACCTGAAACAAAAATACTATTTTTAGAAACACCATCTAACCCGTTAACCGAAGTCGCGGATTTGAAAGCACTGGCAGATTTAGCGCATGAAAATGACTGTTTATTAGTCGTTGATAATTGTTTATGTACACCCATTTTGCAACAACCATTAAAGTTTGGCGCCGACATTGTCATCCATTCTGCCACTAAATATATTGATGGCCAGGGGCGAGCAGTGGGTGGTGCAGTAGTGGGCAATAAAGAAATCGTCGGTGAGATGGTTTTTGGTTTTCTGCGAACAGCAGGTCCGAGTTTAAGTCCCTTTAATGCCTGGATTTTTCTTAAAGGCTTAGAAACACTGTCTCTTAGGATGAAGGCACATAGTGCAAATGCATTGGAATTAGCGCAGTACCTGGAACAGCACCCCTCTGTCAATAAAGTATACTACTCAGGGTTGGAGTCGCATCCACAATATCAATTAGCCAGTCAACAACAGTTTGCCGGCAGTGGTGTTTTATCATTTGAAGTAAAAGGTGGCAAAGAAGCGGCCTGGAAAGTAATCGATTCAACCAGTTTATTGTCAATAACCGCGAATTTAGGTGATGCAAAAACAACAATTACTCATCCTGCCACCACAACGCATGGTAGATTAACAGATGAAGAACGCCAGCAAGCTGGCATTAGTGATGGTCTAATTCGTATATCGGTTGGTCTTGAATCGATAAATGATATTAAAGCAGATATTGAAAAAGGGTTGTAAGTTTAATGGATGAGAATATATTTATTGCCCGACAGCCGATCTATGATAAGAATAATCAGTTAGCCGGTTATGAATTATTATATAGAGCATGTGATACCACGGTTGCTGAATTTAGTGATGGAAAACTGGCATCGTCACAAGTTATATTAAATAGTTTTTTAAATATAGGCTTTGACGGACTGGTTGGAAGTAGTCAAGCTTTTATAAATATCACCGAAGATTTTATATTGGATGATTCATTAACTCCCATGTTTGAAAAACCGACGGTGCTGGAAGTACTTGAAGATATAAAACCAACAGCAGAAGTAATCAAAGGTGTTAAACGACTTAAAAAGAACGGTTACAAAATTGCTTTGGATGATTTTCAATATTCGCCGGAGTATGATGAATTACTATTGCTTGCTGATTACGTGAAGATAGATGTTATTAAGTTAACGCCGAATCAGATAATTAAAGAGTTGGAAAGATTAAAAAAACTCCCTGTTCAACTGGTTGCCGAAAAAGTTGAAACCCCGGAAATGTTTGCTTTTTGTAAAGAACATGAGTTTGATTATTTTCAGGGCTTTTATTTTTGCAAACCTCAACTGGTTAATTTAAAAAATATTCCTGCTAACAAGTTAGTTATTCTTAATTTACTCAAACTCTTGAGTAAACCAGATTATGATTTTAATGAAGTTGAAAAGGCAATTTCTCAGGACGCAGTATTGACCTATAAATTATTACGCTATGTCAATAGTGCTGCATTTTCTGGTCGTAAGGAAATTGACTCTATTCGCGAAGCCTTGGCGCTGGTAGGTGGCGACAAAATTAAAAAGTGGATCACCTTATTCTTAATGGTGAAGCTTACAGAAGGTAAACCTCAGGCATTACTAATAACCGCCTTGGTTAGAGCAAAGATGTGTGAGTTACTGGAACAAGTCAGTGTTCACAATGACGGTGAAATGTTTACTATAGGCCTGTTCTCATTACTTGATGCAATTATGGATACTCCGCTTGAAGATCTCCTTGATGATTTAGCACTATCGACCGAAGTTAAGTTAGCGATACTCGATCATGAAGGTGAGAAGGGTGAGTTACTGGAAAATGTCATTAATTATGAAAAAGGTCAATGGGTTTATTTAACCAGCCAGGGTGTTGATGCTGAAGCCTATTTTTCCTGTTATATGGAAGCAGTAAAATGGACGGAGTCTACCATCGAGGCATTAGATAATTAATCTTTGTGGCTTTGGTTAGATTCAAAAGTCCGCTTCAGATAACACTTCAATAGTTTGATTGGTTACCGGATGTTGTAATGACAGGTAACTTGCATGAAGTAATAATCTCGTGGCTTTATCTATCACCGGTTTTTCTGCATATAATTCATCTCCCAAAATAGCATGGTTAATCAGTTTCATGTGAAGACGAAGTTGATGGGTACGACCAGTAACAGGAGTTAACTCAATCCGACTACTGTTTGTTTTACTATCAAAAGATAAAACGTGGTAGCTTGTAATCGATCTTTTTCCGGTTTCAAAATCCATTTTTTGCCTGGGCCTGTTAGGCCAGTCAGTAATAATAGGTAAATCAATTTCACCAGATAGAGGATTTACTTCACCGTTAACAATGGCAGTATATTTTTTATTCACTTTTCGCTGCTGAAAAAGAATACTTAAGCATCGCTCCATCTCTTTACCTTTTGCCAGTATGATTAAACCTGAGGTTGACATATCCAGGCGATGGACGATAAGGGCATCGGGAAACTCTTCTTGAGCCCGTGATATTAAGCAGTCTGTTTTATCATCACCACGGCCGGGAACGGATAACAGTCCCGCAGGTTTATTCACAATTAATAAGTAGTCATCCTGATAGCGGATGTCAAGCGCAGTATGTATGGGAGGCTGGTATCTTGTCACACCAGTATTATATTAGTTATAGGAAGCATTTTAAAGAAAGAGATAATGACTACGATGTTATTACAGAATAATCGATACCAAAATTAACAGGTGTAGAATTATCTAAGTCAGTTATTGAAATTAAACTGATATTTTTATTATTATATGGTAGTTAATATTTAAGTCGATAACGAATCAAGTACGAGGCCCGATTTTTAATTTAAAATTTGGTAGCCGCGGTTACGCAGACAATTTTTAACTACGCGTGTACGTTCACGTTTCGTTGCAGCGCCACCGACAACACCACCTTTTAGTGCTCCTAACCCCGCACCAATCTCGGTACTTCTTCGACCACCGATAATTTCACCCGCTATCGCTCCAACTATAGCTCCACCAACAGCACCTTTCGCGGCTTTGGGATCTACTTGTTCAGATAGTTGTTTGCATTGGGCTAAATCGGCCTGGTATTGCGCCATATCGACGCCTTGTGGATCGATAATAATTTTTGAATGTCGTGCGCAGCCAGTGATGGCTAGTGATAGTAGCAATAGTGAAATAAGAGCTTTTGCCATAGGTTTTTCACCTTATTATCTATTTGTCTTGAATGTAATTGTGTCTCGTCATACTTAAGTTGTCTAGCTTGTTTAAGGTATTTATATCAAAATAGTATAGACTATTATATAGGTATAGCGATTCTATCTTTAGAATTTTCATAGTAATAATGGGCCGCATATTGATAAGAAAAGTTGAAATTATTAAAGAACCGGTCGAATTGTATAAAATACTTAAATTTGAAGGCCTGGTTTCAAGTGGCGGTGAGGCCAAACTTGTCATCGAACAAGGACGGGTATTGGTTAATCATGTTGTTGAAACTCAAAAGCGCAAAAAAATCGTGCCGGGCGATTTTATTGAGTTTGGAGGACAAAAAATCGCTGTCAAACTATCTGCAAAGGAATAATGAGCGGATTGAACCATTTGTTTATCAAACTGTCATTATTATCACTATGGATTTTGACAATTTCGAGAGTGAACAATGAATAAATATAAATGGGTGCTACTTTTATTTGCAGGTATATTTTCTTATATGCCAAATGCTTCCGCAGATAAGGCCATATTTGCCGGTGGCTGTTTTTGGTGTATGGAGGCAGATTTTGAAAAACTAAAGGGTGTCTCTACTGTTATTTCCGGATTTACAGGTGGTACAGCAAAAAATCCAACTTATCGAGGTGACCATAGTGGGCATTATGAAGCCGTTGAGGTAACTTATGATCCACAAATAGTCAGTTATAAACAACTGCTTGATCACTACTGGGTGAATATTGATCCCTTTGATGCAAGGGGACAGTTTTGTGATAAAGGTTTCGAGTATTTAAGTGCTATTTTTGTCAGCAACAATCAACAGAGAAAACTGGCAGAAGCATCCAGAAAAAAAGTGGTCGAGCAATTTCCACAGCAAAAAGTGGTTACGCCTATTTTAAATACTGCAACATTTTATCCGATAAAAGGTGATGAAAGTTACCATCAGGACTATTATAAGAATAATTCGGTACGTTATAACTATTACCGTTGGCGTTGTGGTCGAGATCAGCGTTTAAAAGAAATTTGGGGCGATAAAACAACTCATTGAAAACAGGTGTGTCTGATGCAAGAAGAAAAGTTTACTGGCAGCTGTTTATGTGGCGAAGTTAGTTATGAGTTTGTTGGCCCAGTTAAAGTTTTTCAATATTGTCATTGTAGCCGTTGTCAAAAAATTACTGGTTCAGCTCACGCATCCAATATTATTATTAACCCTTCACATTTTGATTGGGTTAGGGGTGAAAATAATGTTGCTCGGTATGAACTTGCAGAAGCAAAACACTTCGCCAGTTCTTTTTGCAAAACATGTGGCTCATCATTACCCTGGCTGACACAAAGTGGTAAAGCTTATATTATTCCCGCGGGCTCTCTTGATGACGACCCTAACGTTAAACCACAACATAATATCTATTACGCCGATAAGGCACCGTGGTATGTGAATTCCGATGATTTAATTAAATACGATGAGTTACCCATTAAAAAATAGCTTATTGCTTCTTCTTTTTGTGACAGGTTTATTTTCCATTGCTACCCTGCAAGCGGAAAATTCTCGTTTTACTTTTTCTAGTGAAGGAATGCAATTAAAAGTTGAACGAGTTGCCGATGGTTTTGCAATTCCCTGGGGGCTGGCATTTTTATCAAAGAATAAGCTCCTTATTACTGAACGTTCTGGTTCAATATTTCTTCTCAATATCGAGAAACGATCAAGAATTAAAATTAGTAATTCACCTCTGATTAAGCATGAAGGGCAAGGTGGTATGCTGGATGTTGCTGTACCTCCCGACTATAAACCCGGCGGCTGGATATATTTTACTTATGTAAAAGATGAGGATGGGGAAGGTGTGACAGTGCTGGCCCGTAGCAAGTTACAAAATAAACGGTTTATTGAATGGCAGGAGTTGTTAGTCTCAGAATCAGCAACAGACACGAGTTATCATTTCGGCAGTCGCATAAGCTTTGATAATGCTGGCCATGTGTATTTTGGTATAGGTGATCGTGGAGAACGTCCCAATTCACAGGATTTATCAAATCATGCTGGAAGCATTATCCGTTTAAATCTTGATGGTTCTGTACCAGGTGATAATCCATTTATAAATAGAAAAGATGTTTTACCTGAAATATGGAGCTATGGGCATCGTAACCCACAAGGTCTGGCTTTTGATGCTGAATTTAAGCGGCTCTGGGAAATAGAACACGGGCCGCGTGGTGGCGATGAAATCAATCTTATTAAGAAAGGAAAAAATTATGGTTGGCCGGTAATTTCTTATGGAAAAGAATATTGGGGACCAATTGCGGTTGGTGAAGGAACACACCGAGAAGGAATGGAACAACCGCTTAAAGTCTATATTCCTTCTATTGCACCGGGTAGTTTAATTCTCTATACAGGCAGCGCCTTTCCAAAATGGAAAGGTAACTTATTTGCAGGCGCTTTAAAATTACGACACATAAACCGTATTGTATTAAATCGAAGTGGTAAACCTGTTAAAGAAGAACGATTATTTGAATCTTTTGGTCAACGTATTCGAGCATTAGCACAAAGCCCTGAAGGCGGGATATATTTTTCAACAGATAGTGGGCATATATACAGGCTCAGAGCTAAAAAGTAATTTCATTATTTCTCTATTTCAAATTAAATCTAGATATTTATCCCTGTAATTTGTGCACTTAATAAGTGCAAAAGTAAAGTAATCACTAATAAAGTGATTAATCTTGGTGCGTTTGTCGAATTATTTGTTTCCCGTTTCTATAAAAATTTCATTTCTTTTCGTCATTTATCGCCATTTTTGTACCTAAATAGCCAGATATGGTGTGTTGGCATTCTTTTTGCTCTAAAGAAATAAACTAATCGTCACCGATTGTTGAAAGTAGGCATTAGCTAAAGACGGCTGATTTTACTTTATTACTACAGATTATTTTATTGGGCAAAGGCGCCTACATGTATTCCAAATGCATTTGGAGTGCATGTAGGCGTTTTTTTTGGAAACAGGTTATGAATTTATTGAAAAAAACAACGGTACCATTAAGCGTAGCCGACAATGAAGCGGTTATCGTAATAGGAACAGGTCCTGTTGGTATCAAGTTTGTTCAAACATTGCTGGAAAATGAAAATACGCCTGTCATTAAAATATTTGGTAATGAGCCCTGGGAACCCTATAACCGGGTAAAGCTCTCTTCATTTTTTGCCGGACAGGTAGAGATGGATGAATTGGCTATCGGTAAAAATTTAGAAGATAAAAATCTTGTTCTGCATAATAATTGTGAAGTCATATCAATTGATCCTGTAAGTCGCACAGTAACCGATGAGCTCGGTAATACACACCGGTACTCAAAACTTATTATTGCTACTGGTTCCAGCCCCCATATACCAAATATCAAAGGTGTAAATCTTGACAACATATTTACTTTCAGAAATATGTCAGATATTGAGAGCTTGATGTCGAGACGTACACGTTCAAGAAAAACGGTTGTTATTGGTGGAGGTGTTTTAGGTATAGAAGCGGCTAAAGCTATGACACGTCAAAATACGGAAGTCACTATTATTGATCACTCTTTATCTTTAATGAGTAACCAGCTGGATGAGACTGCATCAGAGATGTTGCGTGATTACATACTCTCACTTGGGATTAAGGTATACCTCGGGCAAATAATAAAAGAATTTAAAGGTGATACAAAAGTAGAGAAAATTTTATTGTCTGATGGTCGTGAAATTGAATATGACACGGTTATTTTGTCTACCGGGATAAAACCAAATATTGATTTGGCAAGAAAAGCACATCTCAGTGTTGGTAAAGGTATTCGTGTAAATGATGCTATGCAAACGTCTAATCAAGATATATATGCGATTGGAGAGTGTGCAGAGCATCGGGGAAAAGTTTACGGAGTTGTTAAACCAGGTTTAGAACAAGCGAAAGTTGCTGCATATAGTTTGCATGGAAAAAAAGAAAACTATACCGGCTCACTTTCTGCCACTCAAATAAAGGTTATCGATAAACAAGTATTCTCAATGGGCGACACCTATGAAATATCATCTGTTGGGCTAAGAAAAGAATACGTCTACCGGGATGACACAAAAGGTATTTATAGAAAAATAGTGATTAAAACACATGGTATTGTTGGCGCAATTGCCATTGGTGAATGGGATGAGTTAGGACGAATTCAGGAATCTATCCTGAAAAAACGCTTTGTTCCGCCGTGGGTGTTACTAAAATTTAAAAAAACAGGAAATCTATGGCCAGAAGAAGACTCGAAAAATATCAATGAATGGCCGGCAGCAACAGTAATATGTAATTGTACGGGTGTAACTCGGGGGCAACTGTCTTCTGAAATATCAAATGGAATTACCACGTTAGCAGACATCGGAACCAGTACCGGGGCCTCTACCGTATGTGGAGGGTGTAAACCGTTAGTCGCTCAGATGCTGTCAGGCAATGTTCAGGTCGACCCCGTTAAAGGTTCGCGTAATATATTTGTAATGGGATTCTTAACAACACTGATCACATTGTTAGCGATTTTCTTACCGAGCATTCCGTTTGCAAACACTGCCGAAGTCGTTTGGCAATGGGACACAATATGGCGTGATTCTACATACAAACAAATATCCGGTTACAGTCTGCTAGCCTTATCAGTTGTTGCACTATTACTGTCTTTAAGAAAGAGAGTAAAGAAGTTTTCTTTTTCAAGCTTTCCAGTATGGCGGATTATTCATGTTGCAGTAGGTTTTGCCACAGTTTTTGGGCTTGCCATTCATAGTGGTTATCGTTTAGGTGAAGGGATTAATTATTACCTGGCACTCAGTTTTATAGCCGTGTTAATTGCGGGTGCTGCATCATCAATTGTAGTAGCCGTTGAGCATAAAATAGATCTTTCTTTATCACGAAAACTGAAAAATAAATTTGTCTGGCTACATATCCTGGCATTTTGGCCACTACCTGCTTTATTAGCAGTCCATATATTTAAAAGTTATTACTTTTAGGGTAGCTAATGATGAAGTTATTTAATAACATATGGACTCTTTGGCTGCTTTCCACATTACTGATCCTTGGTTACCTGACTTATATCTTTAATGTTGAAGAAAAAGGTATTTTTTCACCGGGAAAATTAACGCATGGTCATCATCAAATAGAGATGGCTTGTTCTTCCTGTCATACCGAACCGCTTGGTGGCGGTGAGGTGATTCAGGATGCATGTGTTAACTGCCATAAAGAAGAATTAAAGATATCCGACGATTCTCATCCAAAATCTAAATTTACTGATCCAAGAAATATATCCAGGGTTAAGGAGCTTGATGCGCGTGTATGTGTGACCTGTCATACCGAGCATAGAACTAAAATAACAAAAAGTATGGGGGTAACTATTCCTGAAGACTTTTGTGTTAAATGTCACTCTGAGATTGCAGAAGATCGGCCAAGCCATAAAGGAATGGAGTTTACTTCATGCGCATCTGCTGGTTGTCATAATTACCATGATAATCGTGCCCTGTATGAAGATTTCCTTGAAAAACATATCGATGAACCTCATCACTTGCCTGAAGGTAAAATTAAGAGTGTGAGTTCTCTGGAGGAAATTACAACTTCAGCCGGTTATCCTATTAGTAAATACCCAGTAAAAAAATTAACCGGTACAGACATAGAGCTACATCCAGGGATTAAAAAGGACGCCTTGATTACAGAAGAGTGGTCAATAACTGCACACGCTCAGGCTGGAGTCAGCTGTAATGCATGTCATAAAGTTAAAGATGATAAAGGTGTCGTAAATTGGGTTGAAAAGCCTTCACATGATAGTTGCAAAACCTGTCATAAGAGCGAAGTTAAAGGCTTTCTTACTGGTAAGCATGGTATGCGTTTAAATCAAGATTTAAGTGCGATGACGCCAGCTATGTCCAGGATTTCAATGAAGTCAACTGCCCATGATAAAGAACTAACCTGTTCAAGTTGCCACAGCTCTCATAAATTTGATGTTAAGCATGCAGCAGTCGATGCTTGTTTGAATTGTCATAACGATCAGCATAGTCAATCATACAAAGACTCACCTCACTTTTTGTTATGGCATAAGGAGACATCAGGTCAGGGTGATAAAAACACAGGTGTCTCGTGTGCAACCTGTCACATGCCAAGAGAAGAAAAAGAACTGGGTGATCAAACCTTAATTCTCACTGAACATAATCAGAACATGAATCTGCGTCCTAATGAAAAAATGTTACGTTCGGTATGCATGAATTGTCACGGCTTAGGTTTTTCAATTAATGCGCTGGCAGATAAAAAATTAATTCAAAATAACTTTAAAGGTTTACCAAAAGTTCACAACCAAAGTATTGATTTGGTGAAGCAACGTTTATTAAAACGTGGGAAACCAAGGGAGGGTAGTCCATGACGATAATTTGATTTTTATTGTTAATTAATTACTTAATCTATAAATTAGGAGAATATTATGAAATTTAAATTACTTGCACTAACCAGCTTTATTGGACTATCAACAGTTTTATCTGGCTGTGGCGAAACTAAAACAACCGGTATTGAACCACAAACGATGACTGATGCGTTATTTAAAGTAATGGAAGCTGATCGTACAGTATATACAAAGCTTATTATTGGACGCTTAGCTAAAAAAGAAAAAGTGATCAAAGCATCTGAGCACTGGAAAGATGAAAAAGCATTAGTGTTACCAGCACAAATGTTCCGTTATGGCGCTGAACGTGTGGCGGAAAAAACATCTGACTTTAGTTACTCATTATTATCACTATGGCCGGTAAATGCGCAAAATAAACCAAAAACAGATATCGAGAAAGCTGGTTTAAAATTTATCGCGGAAAATCCTGGTCAAAACTATTATGGTAAAGAAACTTTAGGTGATACCACTTACTTTACTGCCGTTTATCCGGATGTTGCAGTAGCTGAAGCCTGTATTTCATGCCACAACAAACATAAAGACAGCCCACGTACAGACTTTAAATTGGGTGAAGTTATGGGTGGTGTAGTTATACGTCTTCCAATCAAAAGTTAATTATTACTGATTAAGAAAGGAGAAAATATTATGACACCTAGACAAATAGGTTTAATTGGTAGCTCATGGGATAAAGTACTGCCTATTCAAGAAAAAGCGGCAGAACTTTTCTATGGTAAATTATTTGAGATTGATCCAGCTTTAAAACCGTTATTTAAAGGCGATATGACAGAGCAGGGCAAAAAGCTTTTTACGATGCTCGATACTGTTGTTAAAAGCCTGGATAATCTTGAAGCAGTTGTTCCTGCAGCCCAGGCATCAGGTAAACGCCATGCTGGTTATGGAGTTAAAGATAAGGACTATGACACTGTGGCAGAAGCCTTTCTCTGGACCATGGGCCAGGGGCTGGGCGATGATTTTACTGATGAAGTAAAAGAAGCCTGGGTAGTGGCATATACAATCCTTGCGGACACAATGAAAGCAGCAGCGAAGGAAGACGCAGCTTAATCATGGTGTAATCCTGTTTCAGGAGAAGGGGATATCTCCTTCTCCTGAACATAATTGCAAACAGATCTGCCTGAAAAAAATTACTGAAGTTGTTGATTCGGACGCCATGTATGCATACCATTTGTATATATTCCGATGAACTTTGGTATTTAACAGGCATTAATGAAAAAGCTACATGTAACTATAGTTGATGACGATAGTGGTCGTTCGATAATCCTGGAGCGTGCATTGAAAGATGCAGGTTACGAGATTGTTGACGTTTTGAGTTCAAAAGACAATTTGCTACTGCATATAGAGCAAAGACAGCCAGATGTCATAATTGTCGATCTTGAATCGCCAAATCGTGACTCACTTGAGTCAATGCGTATTGTTACCCAGCATAATCCTAAACCGATCGTGATGTTTACTAATGACAGTGACCATTCGATGATTGGTGAAGCAATTAATGCGGGAGTGAGCGCCTACGTCGTTGACGGTTTTAGTGAAAACCGAATAAAACCAATTATGGATGTTGCTATAGCGCGTTTCAGGGAGTTCCAGGCATTACGTAGTGAGCTGGAAAAAACCAAGAATACCCTGGAAGAACGCAAACTAATTGATAAAGCAAAAGGCATTGTTATGGTTCAAAGAAATTGTAGTGAAAATGAGGCTTACAATATACTTCGCAAACTTTCTATGGAGAATAATAAACGTATTGCCGAAGTTGCAGAGCAGCTGATTTCTATCACGGATGCTCTCAGTAATTAAATACTGTCGGAAAGACTATGAGTAAAGAACAGAATAATCATGATCAAGATTTACTTGAAAAAGAAAAGTTGACCATTGGTTTTATCCCATTAACTGATTGTGCCACGCTTGTTGTCGCTAAAGAACTAAATTTTTTTGAAAAATATGGCCTCGATGTCACTTTATCAAAAGAAGCTTCATGGGCCAATATTCGAGACAAACTAGCCTACGGGGTACTGGATTGTGCACAGATGTTGGCAACCATGCCAATAGACACGACATTAGGTCTGGGCAGCTGGAAAAAAGAAACGGTTACCGCGCTTGTGCTTGGTGTAAATGGCAACGCGATTACTATTTCCAATAAGCTCTACCAGGAACTAAAACACCTTGATCCCCATTTTGATGATCAGCGCCCGGTAACCGCGGATGTGCTTAAACAGCTTGTAGAAATGAGGAAGTCTGAAGGCAAGGAACCTCTGACTTTTGCCCATGTATTTCCTTCCTCAACACATAATTACTTTCTCCGTTACTGGCTTGCTTCTGCGGGTATCGATCCGGACAATGATGTCACCTTAAGTGTGATTCCTCCTCAACAAATGGTGAAAAACCTCGAAGCAAATATTGTTGATGGATTTTGCGTCGGTGAACCCTGGAACCAGTATGCGGTACAAAAGGGGATAGGACACGCACTAATCACGAGTTATGAAATTTGGAACAATGCGCCCGACAAGGTCTTGGGAGTGAATAAAGAATGGGCATGCAGCCACCCGAATACACACAAGGCCTTAATCAAGGCGTTAATTGAAGCTGCGGCATGGGCCGATAAAGATGAAAATCGTGAAAAAGTCGCAGAACTCCTGTCTCGCGAGGAATATATCAATGTTCCTGTAGAAATTATTTCTTCGCCGTTGAAAGGACAGTACAAATACAATGCTGATGGCAAAATGGAGTCATTACCCGATTTTAATGTGTTCCAACGCTATAATGCAGGATTTCCATGGTTTTCACATATTGGCTGGTATTTATCCCAAATGATTCGCTGGAAGGATATTTCAGCTTCGCAGGATCCAATAAGTATTTTAAAAGATATTTACTGGGTAGATTTCTATCGACAAGTTGTTGATGAAATGGGCCTTGCTTACCCGCTACAAAACAGCAAGGCTGAAGGGACACACTCGGGTCATTGGCAATCAGAATCAAATACAGGTACTCAGACCATGTCTTCAGACTTATTTTTTGATAAGAAAACCTTCGACTTCATTTGAACGAAATTTTTGCATCAATTCAGGGCAGATTATAAGCAAATACTAATATTCGCACCAAAAAAGTGCAGAAAAATATGTGGTTATTGCCTTCAACACTCCCTGGAAATGCAAGAAATTCTAAGATAAACAATGAGATAGCTATGCTTTTCTGAGTATGGCATAGAATCTGCTTTGTATGTGATAGCAGTGGCCGATGCAGGTCATACTATTTTAGTTAAATTGATATTGGATAACGGCGTCCATCTATACAGAAAGTCTCTGTCTGGGTGGGCGCCGTTTTATTTTGGGAGAAAAAAATGAGTGTCATTGAAAATAAACGGTTAGGCAAAAGACGTTTTCTTAAACGTAGCCTCTTTTCACTAGGAGCTGCTGTTTTAGCAACCACTTTGTTATCACCGTTAACAGCATCAAACGTTATCGCTGAAGTTGGCGAACCTGAAAAAGAAGAGTTGAAGTTTGGTTTTATCAAACTAACTGATATGGCACCTCTGGCGGTTGCATATGAAAAAGGATTCTTTGAAGATGAAGGGCTTTATGTCACTTTAGAACCTCAGGCAAACTGGAAAGTATTGCTGGATCGGGTTATCGATGGTGAACTCGATGGTGCCCACATGTTAGCCGGTCAACCACTCGGCGCTACCATCGGTTTTGGTACACAAGCTCACATTATTACCGCATTCAGCATGGATTTAAACGGTAATGGTATTACTGTTTCTAACAAAATCTGGTCTGAAATGAAGAAACATATACCACATAAAAATGGTAAACCGGTACATCCAATCAAAGCTGATTATTTAAAACCTGTTGTTGATAAATATAAATCAGAAGGTAAGCCATTTAAAATGGGTATGGTTTTCCCAGTATCGACTCATAACTATGAATTACGTTATTGGTTAGCTGCTGGTGGTATTCACCCAGGTTACTACGCACCGCATAAAGGTGATACTTCTGGTCAAATTAAAGCAGATACACTTTTATCAGTAACGCCACCACCACAAATGCCTGCAACAATGGAAGCCGGTACGATCTACGGTTACTGTGTAGGTGAACCATGGAACCAACAAGCGGTATTCAAAGGTATTGGTGTACCTGTTATTACTGACTACGAAATCTGGAAAGATAATCCTGAAAAAGTATTTGGTGTAAGTAAGAAATGGGCTGATAAAAATCCTAACACTCACGTTCGTGTTGTGAAAGCGATGATTCGTGCTGCACAATGGTTAGATGCAAATAATAATGCTAACCGTCCTGAAGCAGTAAAAATCTTATCAAAATCTCAATACGTAGGTGCAGACTACGATGTTATTGCAAATTCAATGACAGGTACATTTGAATACGAGAAAGGTGACAAACGATCAGTGCCTGATTTCAATGTGTTCTTCCGTTATAATGCAACTTACCCATATTACTCAGATGCAATCTGGTACTTAACGCAAATGCGTCGTTGGGGCCAGATTTCAGAGAAGAAATCTGATAGCTGGTACAAAGATATTGCGAAGAAAGTATATCGTCCTGATATCTATGCAGTTGCTGCAAAAGAGTTGCTTGCTGAAGGTAAAGTAAAAGCAAAAGACTTCCCTGATTTTGCAACTGAAACAGGTTTCAAAAAACCACAAACTGAATTTATCGATAAAGTTACTTACGATGGAACTAAACCAAATGCCTATTTGAAGAAATTCAAAATTGGTTTGAAAGGTAAAGAGAAACTGTAAGCGAGATATCCCTCCATGTATAAACATGGAGGGTTCATCTTATAACGAGGTAAGGAACATTGAATACACGAGTGCTTAATCTGATGGAAAATAAAGTATTATCAAAATTAACATCTATACCTAAGTTTAATGAAATTAACTGGGCAAATTTATCTGTACAGTTAGTACAAAAGTTAGGTGTACCTTTAATTGCAATCGGAATTTTCCTTGCTCTATGGGGTGCGACTGCATCGCAAATACAGACATCATTAGGTGCAGTACCAGGACCGGTAAAAGTATGGCAACAGACGGTTGTACTCTATGATGAACATGTTGAAGAAAGAACAAAAGAAGTTGCGTTTTATGAGCGTCAGGAAAAACGTAACGCAAAGAAATTAGAAAAAAATCCTGATGCAAAGATTAAAGTCAGAAGCTACACAGGAAAGCCAACATTTTTTGATCAAATAATCACCAGTATTATTACGGTACTCACAGGTTTTATTATTGCATCTTTAATTGCAATTCCTGTTGGTGTTATTTGCGGTTTGAATACGACTATTTATAATGCGTTAAATCCTCTAATTCAGACCTTTAAACCTGTCTCACCATTAGCCTGGTTACCTATTGTTACCATGATTGTGAGTGCAATGTATATCTCTGATGATCCGATGTTTTCAAAGTCATTTTTGAACTCAGCAATTACAGTAACTTTATGTTGTATGTGGCCAACTATCATTAATACTACCGTTGGCGTTTCATCTATCGACAAAGATTTAATCAATGTAAGCCGTGTTTTACGATTGCACTGGCTTACTCATGTTTTTAAAATCGTTTTACCTTCATCGGTACCAATGATGTTTGCAGGTCTGCGAGTTTCATTTGGTATAGGTTGGATGGTACTTATCGCTGCAGAAATGCTGGCTCAAAATCCTGGCCTGGGGAAATTTGTCTGGGATGAATTCCAAAACGGAAGCTCTAACTCATTAGCAAGAATTATGGTAGCTGTATTTGCCATTGGCTTGGTTGGTTTCTTTTTAGACCGTGTAATGTTGATGTTACAGCGTAGTGTCTCGTGGGACAAAAATGCGGTATTACGTTAATACAAACTACCTTAGCAGATAAGAAAAGAATTCAGGAGAAGTGAAGTGAGTACAAAACATTTAGAGATTAGCCAGGTTTCGATTGAGTTTCCAACTCCCTCAGTCCCATTTAAAGCCTTGGATCAAATTGATTTATCAATTAAACAAGGAGAGTTTGTTTCATTAATTGGACACTCCGGTTGTGGTAAATCTACAGTTTTAAATATTGTTGCTGGTTTATACCAGGCAACTGAAGGCGGCGTTATTCTTGATGGAAAAGAAGTCAATGAACCCGGACCGGATCGTGCTGTTGTATTTCAGAACCATTCATTGTTGCCATGGTTAACTGCCTATGAAAATGTTGAATTAGCCGTCAACCAGGTTTTTAAAGGTAAAAAATCCAAAGTTGAAATGAAAGAATGGATTGAGCATAACCTGCACCTTGTTCATATGGATCATGCTATGCACAAGCGTCCTAGCGAGATATCCGGGGGGATGAAACAACGCGTTGGGATTGCTCGAGCATTGGCTATGGAACCAAAAGTATTGCTAATGGATGAACCGTTTGGTGCATTAGATGCGTTAACACGTGCACATATGCAGGATTCATTAATTGAAATTCAACAACGTTTAAATAATACCGTCATTATGATTACGCATGACGTTGATGAAGCCGTATTGTTATCTGACCGTATCGTTATGATGACAAATGGGCCTGCGGCAACGATAGGAGAAATTCTGGATGTTGATCTTGATAAGCCACGTAATCGTGTTGAGTTGGCAGATAATGAAGACTACAACCACTTACGTGCACAGGTATTGAAATTCCTGTATGAACGCCAACGTAAGCCTGAAGAAGCGGCTTAATAAAAATAAACTTGATTAACTAAGTACTGGGTATAGATATGAGTGAAAAATTAGTAGTAATTGGAAATGGCATGGCAGGTATTCGTACTATTGAAGAACTGTTGAAAATTGATCCTTTAGCCTATGATATTACTGTTTTTGGCGCTGAGCCTTACGGCAATTACAACCGTATTATGTTATCGCCTGTTCTGGCTGGTGATAAAACTATCGATGAAATCATGCTTAATGATGAGCAATGGTATATTGATAATCATGTTACCTTGCATAAAGGTAAAGAAGTAACGTCTATTGATCGTGTTAATCGTAAAGTGATTGCTTCAGATGGTACCGAAGAGTCATATGATCGCTTATTGATAGCCACAGGTTCTGATCCTTTTATTATTCCTGTTCCTGGTAATGACTTGGATGGTGTTATTTCATTTCGTGACATCAAAGATGTTGACGCCATGATGGAGGCATCGAAAAAGCATAAACATGCCGTTGTAATTGGTGGTGGTTTATTAGGATTAGAAGCCGCAAATGGTTTAATGCAACAAGGTATGAGTGTCACCGTGGTTCACTTGATGGATAAACTTATGGAACGTCAAATGGACGCTCCAGCGGCGGCAATGTTGAAAGAGTCACTGGAGGAACGTGGCCTGCATTTCTTAATGGAAGCCTCTACTGAATCAATTATCGGTAAAGACCGGGTTGAGAAAGTACGTTTTAAAGACGGTTCAGAAATTTATGCTGACTTAGTCGTTATGGCAGTTGGTATCAAACCAAATATTAAACTTGCACAGGATGCAGGTATTCATTGCGAACGCGGAATCGTTGTAAACGACACGTTGCAAACTTATGATCCTTCAATCTATTCAGTGGGCGAATGTGCTCAGCATCGTGGTATTGCATACGGTTTAGTTGCGCCATTGTTTGAAATGGCAAAAGTTTGTGCAAACCATTTAGCAAAAATGGGTATTGGTCGTTATGAAGGCACCATGACCTCAACCAAATTAAAAGTTACCGGTATTGATTTATTCTCTGCCGGTGATTTTAATGGCGATGATACTACTGATGAACTCGTTTTCCAGGATAAAGCACGCGGTGTTTACCGTAAGATTGTTGTTAAAGATAACAAAATTCTTGGTGCGGTCATGTATGGCGATACCATCGACGGTACATGGTATTTCGATCTCATGCGTGATGAAACCGATATTTCTGAGTTCCGTGAAAATTTACTGTTTGGCCAGGCACATTTAGGTGATTCAGGCCACGGTGATGATAATCGTGTTGCTGCCATGTCTGATAATGCAGAAATATGCGGTTGTAACGGTGTTACTAAAGGTGAAATTGTTAATGCTATTACTGTAAATAAAATATTCACATTAGATGAAGTACGTGCACATACTAAAGCGTCTAGTTCTTGTGGTTCATGCACAGGCCTGGTTGAATCTTTAATGTCTCACACATTAGGTGGTGATTATTCAACGGCGCCGCATTTAAAACCGATATGTGGTTGTACCGATAAATCACATGACCAGGTGCGTGAAGCCATTGCAGAAAATGGTTTTAAATCTATTCATACCGTTATGGAAGCCATGGAATGGAAAACACCAGATGGCTGTAGTAAATGTCGTCCTGCGATCAACTACTACTTAGTGTGCAAATTCCCGGAACTTAATCTGGATGATAGTCAGTCACGTTTTATCAATGAACGTGCGCATGCGAATATTCAAGGTGATGGTACTTACTCTGTAATTCCTCGTATGTGGGGTGGAATGACAACCCCGCAAGAATTACGTGCTGTTGCAGATGCCGCTGAAAAGTTTAATGTTGATACCGTTCATGTCACCGGTGGTCAACGTATCGGTTTATATGGTCTTAAGAAAGACGAGTTACCTGAAATTTGGGATGACCTTAATAAAGCAGGCATGGTTTCAGGTCATGCTTATGGTAAAGCACTACGTACGGTTAAAACCTGTGTCGGTAAAGAATGGTGTCGTTTCGGTACACAAGATTCGACAGGCATCGGCATTAAGCTTGAAAAAATGAGCTGGGGCTCATGGATGCCACATAAATTTAAAATGGCGGCATCAGGTTGTCCACGTAACTGTGCAGAAGCCACCATTAAAGATTATGGTGTCGTTTGTGTTGATTCAGGTTATGAAATTCATGTCGGTGGTAACGGTGGTATAAAAGTTCGCGCGACTGACTTGTTGTGTAATGTTGAAACAGAAGAAGAAGTGCTTGAATACAGTGCAGCTTATATTCAGTTATACCGTGAAGAAGCGCATTATCTTGAGCGTACTGCACCCTGGATAGAGCGTGTGGGTTTAAGTCATGTTAAAGAAGCTTTGGTTGATGATTCTCAACGACGTAAAGAGCTGGCTGAACGTTTTAATTATTCACAAACCTTTATGCAGGATGATCCTTGGCAAGAACGTGCAAAAGGTGGTGAAGCCCATGAGTTCACACCACTAAAAGTGATCGGCTAATAAAAACATATTGCCACCAAGGACACGATGAACACCAAGAAAAAATTATTAGTATTACTTTGTGTACTTCGTGTCCTTGGTGGCTTAAATGAAAATATAGATGGTATAAGATTATGAGTGATTGGATTGAAGTAGGCACATTAAACGATATTCCTAAGTTAGGCGCACGTGTTGTAAGTCGAGCAGAAGGCGATATCGCGGTATTTAGAACCGCTGAAGATAAAGTTTTCGCACTACGTGATAAATGTCCGCATAAAGGTGGTCAACTTTCACAAGGTATTGTCCATGGCGATAGAGTGGCATGCCCATTACATGATTGGAAAATCGGTTTAGATACTGGTACTGCTGTAGCACCAGATGAGGGTTGTGCTGCAAGTTTCCCGATTAAAATGGAAGGTGAAAAAATTATGTTGTCTTTGACGCCAGAAGAAGGTTGCCCTAATAATTAATAATAAACCACAGGGAGCACTGGGAGCACAGGGTGTTTATAGTTATAAATATTCCCCAGTGAACCCCGTGTTCCCCGTGGTTTTATAATTTAAGAGAATTTTTAAATGCTGTTCGGTCGAAATAAAAAGAATCCCATAAAGATTGCTGATAAAGGTGTCGTTGAATGGAAATACACGACATGTGGTTATTGTTCAACCGGCTGTTCAATAGAAGTGGGGCTGGATGACAAGGGTGAAGCGGTTGCTTCACGTGGTGTCGGTGGTGCTGATGTTAATCGCGGCAAACTTTGTTTAAAAGGGATATTCGAACACGAACTATTCCGCAGTGCTGGCCGTGGTAAAACACCGCTTATTCGTGAACGTCGTTTTGATGAATTCCAGGAAACGAATTGGGATACGGCACTTGATAAAGTTTCTGGTGAAATAACACGCATCCAGGAAAAATACGGTCGTGATTCTTTTGCGATTGTATCTACTGGTCAGATCATGACCGAAGAATTTTATACCCTGGGCAAACTTGCCCGTGGCGTTATCGGAACAAATAACTACGATGGTAATACAACGCTTTGTATGTCGTCGGCTGTCTCCGGTTATAAACGTTCATTTGGATCAGATGGACCACCTGGTTGCTATGAAGATTTTGAGCATACAGATTGTTTACTGGCAATGGGATCTAACCTGCCGGAGCAACACCCGGTTATTTTCTGGCGATTGAAAGAAGCGTTAGAAAAAAGAAAATTTCCTGTTATTGTCGTCGATCCCCGGGTCACCATGTTAGCGCAAATGGCCGATATGCATCTGGCCATTACCCCGGGTACGGATGTTGTATTACTCAATGCACTGGCTTATGTCATTCTTGATGAAGGTCTTGAAGATCGCGCTTACATTGATGCCAATACCAATGGCGCGAAAGAGTTTGAAGAGCTTGTTGCCCAGTATGATCCGGTAACGGCGTCGCGTATTTGTGGTATTGATGAAGATACCATTCGTAACGTTGCCCGTATTTATGCAAAAGCCGGTTCAGCGATGACAATCTGGACAATGGGAATTAATCAAAGTACCCATGGTTCGGATGGTGTCGTGGGTATTAATAACCTGAATTTAATCACCGGTAACATTGGTAAGCCTGGTGGTACAAGTCTATCCATTACCGGTCAGTGTAATGCGATGGGGACGCGTGAATGGTCTTCCTGTTCTGGTTTACCGGGTTATCGTGCTTTAGAAAAGCCACAGGATAGAAAAGATATCGCCGAGTTCTGGGGAGTTGACGAAGACTTCTTTCCAGAAAAGCGTGGCTTATTCATGACCGATATTTTTCCCGCGATTGAAACAGGCCAAATCAAAGGCTTATGGGTTATCGCCACTAATCCTATGACCTCAATGACCAACACGGCACGAATTCGTAAAACACTTGAGAAGTTAGATTTCTTAGTCGTACAAGATGCTTACGCCGATGTTGAAACGAATGAATACTCTCATGTCTATTTACCGGCTGCCGTCTGGGCAGAAAAAGAAGGTTGTTTCACGAATACGGAACGCCGCGTCAATCTAATTAGTAACGTGATAGAACCTTTTGAAGATTCAAAACCGGATTTGTGGATCTTTAACGAGATGGCAAAACGATTTGAACAGGGACGCAAAGTGAAGTTCCCGGAAACCGCGTCAGGCGTTTTTGATGAACTACGGACTTTATCAAAAGGGCGTATGTTAGATTACTCAGGTATGAGCCATGAAAAAATAGAAGCGCAACGTGGCATACAATGGCCATGTTCAGATGGTGATGAAACCGGTACGCAACGTTTATATACTGACGGCAAGTTTCAGTATGCAGATGGCAAAGCAAAACTAATACCGCTACCTTTTATTGATAATAATGAAAAACCTGATGAGAAATATCCTTTCTGGTTAAACAGTGGTCGAGTAGTAGAGCATTTCCATACCCGTACCCGTACCGGTAAGGTAGGTAACTTGAATAAGTTCAGTCCAACACCTTATATGGAAATGAACCCTGATGCAGCAAAAGCGCTGGGTATAACGCACGGTGGATATGCACGATTAACGTCACGTCGTGGAGATGCCATTGTTATGGTTCAGTTAACACAGCGTGTCGCGCCAAATGCTGTCTTTATACCATTCCATTTTCATGAATGTGTTAATCGTATTTCATTAGGATTACTTGATCCACATTCACGCCAGCCGGCATTTAAACAGGCAGCCGTTAAGATTGAAGCGGCCAATGATCAACAGGTTGCAGCACAAACTAATGCTGTATCTCGTACCTATTAAAAGAGAAGACCATGCTGGATAAAACGACATCAAAAAAATATTTTCTCCGTGATGATGAACAGGAATATGCATTTCTTTCAGATGCAAATGCGCCGAAGAAAAACCGTTACGGAAACTCAATAGAGCTGATTGAAGAAACCAATAAGCTTGCCGGAAAAAGTTTAAATATCAATGGTGACAGTAGCGTTAGTGCTAATCCGGATCGCTATAAGCAACATGGTTTTTACTTTAATGCAGATAATTGTATTTCCTGTCATGCTTGTGAATCAGCATGTAGTGAGAAAAATGATTTACCACCACATTTAGCTTACCGTGCGGTAGGTTATGTCGAAGGCGGTAGCTACCCCAGCTATACCCGTTTAAATATCTCAATGGCGTGTAACCACTGTGATGATCCTGTGTGTTTAAAAGGTTGTCCGACCCGCGCTTACACCAAGTTTGCGGAATATGGTGCGGTGTTACAGGATCCGGATATTTGTTTTGGTTGTGGTTATTGCACATGGGTCTGCCCATATAACGCACCTCAACTGGATATGACCAAAGGTCATGTTCACAAGTGCAATATGTGTGTCGACCGCTTGGAACAAGGTTTAAAGCCTGCCTGTACCTCAGCCTGTTTAGCGGGAGCACTTGATTTTGGTGTTACAGAAACAACACCTGAAAACAGGCAGCAGTTAAAAACACAAATCCCCGGTTTTCCAACACCAGAGATTACAAAACCCAATATACGTTTCCAGCAAACCAACAGCTTGCCTAACGAAATGAAACGCACCGATTCGGTGCCGTTGAAATATCGTCGTGATGGTACAGCAGGTGAGTTTGAAGCCGAACTGGATACCAGTAAGGCGGATACAAATAAGTATTGGAATCTAAAAAAACTGCTTTCATCGCATGAAAATGCGCATATTATTTTCACCTTAACTTCTCAGTCGGTTATTGGTGCCTTTATGTTACTAATGTTTGGTGCTGACATAGGTTTAGCAAGCCTTACAAATAGCTTTGTCAATTCCTTTATCCCGGTTATGGCAACGTTGTTGATTATTTTTTCTATCGGCATGGTAAAACTTAATTTACATCTTGGTAAACCACAGCGTTTTTATCGAGGCTTTAATAACTGGCGCTTGTCTCCGCTTAGCCGGGAAATAGCCGGCGTGACGTTATTTTTTATGGGCTTTGCCGGTTTCGCGTTGTTTGCTGGCTTAAGTCAGTATGGGCTATTTACTACTGTTGAGTTGTTTAGCTTTAATGTTTTAAATGTTGTGACGACGATATCGGCTGCTATTGCTGTTCTTGGTGGTGTGGTTGGTCTGTATTATATGATTAAACTTTATTTAATACCGGCTCGTCCCTACTGGAATCATTGGCAAACAGCTACCAGCTTTATTTCTACCGCTCTTGTTTTTGGGGCAGTCAGTATCGCAGTAATTTCAAGTATCGCGACAGCAACACTAGATAGTTCTCTGGTATCTCAGACGGCATTGGTTGCTTTGGCAGGTTTAGTACTTGAAGGAATCGGTTTACTTGCACATGCCAGGGATTTAAAGAAACATAAAGGTGAAGGGGCTGTTTCGCATTTTGAACAAACCACTCGCTATGGTAAGTCTTATTGGTTACGTAATGGTTTATTGTTAATCAATATGATTGCCTTAGCAGTTATTGCTGTACTGGGCTTGAATGGTCTTTCAGGTGTGCTGATTGGTTTAGTGCTCTTTTCATCATTAGTAGTTAGCGCAGTGATTAGCCGGGCATTATTTTATGTACTGGTTATTCCAACCACCATGCCAGGTGCTTTTTTCTGGCGCAATAAAGGTTTCCAGGAACATGCACGTGAAACTGGTTTAGCCGAAATGCAACAAGTTGGTGTATTACCTGGACATCATTGAAATTAGATAGGAAAGTGTGATCTCAAGGAAGAGCGTAATCACATTTCATTAATTTTCGGCTATAGTTAATATAAGTTAAAACTATTAATAGCGATAGCCTGGATGCCAGACAGTACAGAATTAAAAAAATTACTGCATTCAATTGATAATCAGGATTACGTCAATTATCAGTCGATATTGGGTAGTTATGATTTTCCCTTATTTAAATTAATCATCCAGCAAATACCTAAAGATCCTTTTGCTCCTCCTCATACGGGACTCTACCGCATACAAGTTCAGCGAAGTGATGAACGTATCATCAAGCTGGAATCTGATTCTAAAATTCAGAAAACCGCATTCACAGATTACCTGGCACGTGTTTTTTATGATGCAAGCAAACGCATCGCAAAAGGCATTCGTGGAACCGGCTACAGTGGACTGATTACGATAAACCAACCGGGTCAGGCCATTCTGGAAAGAAACAATGTGGTGATCAGCGACGATGTGATAGAAATGCGTTGCTTTTTAGGCATGCCAGGTAAGGGTCGGATTGTGGATTCTGCAGTGGCTGAGCACATGTTTTTCAGTGAACTCCCCGAGATTATCGAAGCCTCGTTATTAAAAAAGAATATCGACCAGGATGCATTGCAGCAGCATATTGAAACAGCGGTAGATGCAGAGCAGCTTAGACAAACCCTAGATTCTTTAGGAATGATTGCTTTTATTGCGAACGATGCGCTATTACCGCGTGAGAGTGGTATTAGCGATAAACCAATGACGATTTCTGACCATAACCATAGTGCTATTCCATTTGTTGCCCCAGAGAGTTTAACGACAGAAATTGAGCTGCCTTATGCCGGCCTTATCAGGGGATTGCCGATACATAAGGGCGTCACTTTAATTGTTGGTGGTGGTTATCATGGCAAATCGACTTTGCTAAGTACCTTAGAAGCCGGCATTTATAATCATATACTGGGTGATGGTAGAGAATATTGTGTTTCAAGTAGGCACACGGCAAAAATCAGGGCCTATAGCGGTCGTCATGTCGTTAAGACAGATATTTCACCTTTCATTAACAACCTGCCTTTTAATCAAGATACAACATCCTTTTCCACGCAAAATGCCAGTGGTAGTACCTCGCAAGCAGTTAATATTGTTGAGGCAATAGAAGCCGGTGCGCAAATTTTATTGATGGATGAAGATACCTGTGCAACAAATTTTATGATACGCGATAGTAAAATGCAGCAGTTGGTTAATAAAGACGATGAACCAATTACCACCTATATTGATAAAGTCAGGCAACTTTATTTAGAGGAGGGGATTTCAACAATTTTAGTTTTAGGAGGGGTTGGTGATTACTTTGATGTTTCGGATGAAGTAATACAAATGATAAATTATCAGCCGTTTGATGTGACGGCAAAAGCCCACCAGGTAGCTGATGATTTTCCAACTAAACGTAAAGCTGAGTGTGAAGATACCGCTATTCGTATTCATCAGCGTATTCCCATAGCGGAGAGTATTGATCCCGTTAACGAGCATGGCAAGTTTGCGATTTTTGCCAGTGAAGTGCATCGGCTTAGGTTTGGAAAGACTGTCGTTGATTTGACTGATGTCGAGCAGTTACTGGAAGTCTCACAAACTAAAGCCATCGGCTATGCCATTGAGTATGCAAAAAAATATATGAAAAATGGCGCCACCTTACATGAAGTCTGTCGGGGCATTATGCGTGTTTCAGGGAGCTTGAACTGGCGTTTGCAATGAATCGCTTGAAAGGTTTTGATGTTAAGCAAAAAAGAAACCACCACCATGGGAAAAACTAGGAACACAGAACACTAGGAACACGGAAAACTAGAACACGGGGTGATTATCATTAAGTCTTTTCCCTGTGCGCCCCGTGTTAACCGTGGTGCAATTTAGTTGCTGGTTAATGTTTTTAAGTATTCAGTAAATTCGACGCCAATATCCGGGTGTTTCATACCGAGCTCGACATTCGCCTGTAAATAACCCAGTTTGCTACCACAATCATAACGCGTGCCAGCGAAGGGGTAGGCGAACACTTTTTCATCGGCTAATAAATCAGCAATCGCATCGGTCAACTGGATTTCGCCACCGGCCCCTTTTTGAGTTTGTTCAAGGTGATGAAAAATGCGCGGGTTAAGAACATATCGACCGACTACTGCCAGTGTTGAGGGTGCATCGGCAGGCGCTGGTTTTTCAACGATACCGGTAATAAAGCCTTCATTATTCGCATTGCCTTCTAAACTAACAATACCGTATTTTTGTGTTTCATCCTTTGCAACTTGCTGTACCGCCAGAATGCTTGAAGCATGTTGCTCATATGACTCAACCATTTGTTTAACACAGCCATTACTGTGGTTGTCGATTAAGTCATCGGCAAGAATAACTGTAAAAGGTTCATTACCAACAACAGGTTTTGCACATAACACGGCATGTCCGAGTCCTAATGCTTCTGATTGGCGTAAATAAATACAGGAAACATCTGCTGGGACGATGTCCCTGGTGAGTTGCAGTAATTTGTCTTTACCTTTTGCTTCTAACTCCGCTTCGAGTTCATAGGCTTTGTCAAAATGATCGGGAATGGAGCGTTTGTTTCGACCGGTGACAAAAATAAGGTCTTTAATTCCAGCTTCAACCGCTTCTTCCACTGCGTACTGAATGAGTGGCTTATCAACCACGGGTAGCATTTCTTTTGGACTGGCTTTAGTGGCCGGTAAAAAACGTGTACCTAAACCTGCAACCGGGAAGACGGCTTTTCTTATTTTACTCATGAAATAAAGAACCTGTAGTTAATATGTGTTTAGTTAAGTCGTAATCATGCCATTTTAGCATGGGTACTCATGAATAATAAACATGACCCTAATGGGTGATATTCAATTCAGAAATGAAAAAAGGCACCCGAAGATGCCTTTTTCAAGTATAGCAAATGAATAGTTAGTTTTTTATGACAATTGAATCACTGTTTTTCTGCAGCAACTTGCTGCCAATACCTTTAACTTTCATTAGATCATCAATTTTTTCAAATTCACCATTTTTTTCGCGAAATGCGACAATGGCCTGTGCTTTTTTCAGTCCAACACCCTTAATATTTTTGCTCAAGGTCTGGGCATCTGCGGTATTGATATTAACCTGGCCAGCGTAAGCCATTGAAGTGAAAATAAGCGTAAGTAGTACAACAACATTCCTTATTGCTTTCATAGTAAGACTCCTTGTCTATTTTAAGAGCCTTCATTATAACGAATGAAAAAATATAAAACTGTAGGCAGTTGCTGAAAGATAAGTAGGATTCTTCTTACAAGCCAAGTTCACTTTCAATTTTTTCTAATGCAACCATGGGTTCATCTGCCTGGGTGATAGGGCGACCGATAACCAGGTAGTTGCCGCCAGCCTCAATAGCTTGAGCTGGCGTCATGATTCGTTTTTGATCACCGGTCACACTCCATTGTGGACGAATACCCGGTGTGACGAGCTCAAAACTGGGGTCTAAATCCTCTCGTAGTAGAGTTATTTCTTGTGGTGAACAGACAACACCATCGAGCCCGCAATTATTGGTTAAAGCTGCTAAATGTTTAACCTGATCTGCCGGCGAGTTATTCAAACCGATTTCTTTTAGATCATCTGCTCCCATACTGGTTAATACCGTAACCGCAATCAGTTTTGGATTATTAGCACCGGTGGGTAAGGCTTCCCTGGCGGCTTCTAACATTTTTTTACCGCCCATAGCATGCACGTTGATCATCCAAACGCCTAGATCAGCACCGGCCTGGCAGGCGCGGGCAACAGTGTTTGGAATGTCATGAAATTTTAAATCAAGAAAAACATCAAAGTTTTGTTTAACCAGTTTTTTAACCAGCTCAGGACCAGAACGGGTAAATAATTCTTTACCAACTTTTAATCGGCAGCGACCTGGCTCTAACTGGCTAACTAATTCTAACGCTTCTTTTTCACTTGGAAAATCTAATGCAACGATAATGGGTGATGAACTCACTCTATTCCCCTTCTACACCTTGAATTGGTTTAACTGTATCCCAGCGTTTACAACCAGGACATTGCCAATGCAGCGTTTTACCATTAAAGCCACAGATATGGCAGCTATAGACGGGTTTATCTTCTAACAATTGGCTGGTAACAGATTTTAAAATACGTAATTTTTCCTGAACAGGTTCTTTTGCATGTTTGATATTTAAATCGATAAGCCGATCCATGCCACGCAAAGATGGGCGATGATGTAAAAATTCTTCAATAAACGCTTCTGCGGTTTCATCATCCTGGTAATGTTGAAGTAAATCTGAGAGGTTAAGCATGATACTAATCGCATCATGTCGAGACAAAATCTCTCGTAAGTAGCTCAGCATTTCTTCAGGTTTTTTCAGGTTTTGATAACAATGCAGTAATGGACCAAGAATCTCTGGCAGGTAATCAGCATCTTGTTGCTCGATACGTTTTAATGCACGAATAGCTGCATTCTCATTTCCGGCTTCATACTCAATTTTGCCTTCAAGTAGACTGGCTCTTACACAGTTCTTATTAATTCCTAATGCTTTTTTATAGAGCTTGGTGGCGCGGGCAGGTTCACCTTGTTTATAGGCGGTTTCTGCCTGTTCACAATAGAAGTGTGAGATTAAGTCGTTAAATGTTTTGCCAGTTTTAACACCAATACGTTGGGCAATTTTAATCGCATTTGGCCAGTCTTTTTCTTGCTGATAAATATCGAGTAAATATTCTAATGCTTGTTCACTGTGCGGGCTGCTTTCAACCAGCTCACCGAAGAGAGTTTCAGCACGATCAAATAACCCTGCTTTCATATAATCCTGACCCAATTCAAACAAGGCATGGGCACGTTGTGTAGGTAATAATGTTGGGCGAGCAATCAGGTTTTGATGTATTCGTATAGCACGATCAACTTCACCTCGACGTCTAAAAAGACTACCTAATGCCAGGTGCGTTTCAACCGTGTCATTGTTGACTTCGAGCATTTGAATAAAAAGATCGATCGCTTTGTCGGGTTGCTCATCGAGCAATAAATTTAAACCCTTTAAATAATCCAGCGGAATATCAGCGCAACGTGAGCTGTTTTTCGACAGAGAGCGTCGTCCCATTAACCAACCTGACAAGGCCGCAACCGGAAGTAAAAGGAAAAGGGTTTCAAGTAACATGAGGTTAAATTAATGTTCGTCTTTAATCGGGATATTTCTTAAGTTAACGATTTCTTTTTCAGCAACCTCAACCGAATGTTTTAGTTTAGAGGCCTTTCGGCGTGAGCCAATAATTAAACTTAAACTGGCAAAAATACCCAGCAAAGCACCGAGGATCATTGCCAGTACCAGAACCAGTGATAAGGGCATTTCAACGGATCCCAGGTAATAATTGAGCTGAACATGTTCCGCGTTAAGCACAGCAAAGACGATCCCGAAAATAATCACGATTAATGTTAAGGATAAATAGACAAGTCGTAGCATGCTGGTATCTCTTAGTAATCAAATAGATATGATTAAAGTGTACACGGGAATAGGGATTATTTCAGGTGATATTTTGATATCGTAAGGCTGTCATTGCACTTAATGAACCGCTTCGCGTTTCGTCAGTATTGCCCTAACCTGCTACGCAGGTTCTGGCATCGAAGGAACGATAGTGACTGTGGCAATCTCATGATGATTACCAATTTTCGTGAGATTGCTTCGTGTTACTCGCAATGACAAATATGGACAATCATTATTTTACACCACAAAAAGGCCAGCCTTTATTATTAAATCAGGTCTTGAGTACGCATGGTAATGCGGAAAGCACTAAGAATTGCTCCTGCATTTTCAGTACTCCCGCCGTCTATGGCGGTCGCGCTTAATAAAAGTGGGTGTGTTAATCCGGGACGTGGACCTGGTGAGAGCAACAATTACGCATAAAAAAACCAGATTCTGAGTGGACCTGGCTTTAAAAATATGGCTCCCCAACCTGGGCTCGATAACGCATGGTAATGCGGAAAGCACTAAAAATTGCTCCTGCATTTTCAGTACTCCCGC
>CAMYJG010000005.1 GCA_947258695.1 uncultured Ectothiorhodospiraceae bacterium
CTTCGCGTTGATTAACACAAAAGAAAACATGATGTTTAAAATAAGTCATAGCACATATTCTATATAGAAAAAGAAAAGATCAAAAGAAAAACTGAACTACAAAGAAGAGCCTGCCCCACGAAGTGTTTTGGGTATACAGAGGTACACAGAGGTACACAGAGGTAGAAGCTTTTATCGACTAGGTTTTAGCGCCTATACCTCTTATAATCCTATCGTGGATTCTTCTAACTATATTCTTTCCTTAGCCGATCAATGTGTGAAATGTGGTTTATGTTTACCGCAATGCCCAACTTATGCACTAAAAGCAAATGAAAATGAATCACCACGCGGTCGTATTGCATTAATTCAGGGCTGGTTAAGCGGTCAACTTGAGCCGTCTGAAATATTAACCCAGCACCTGGATCAATGTTTACTCTGTCGTCGTTGTGAACGCCTTTGTCCATCCCAGGTTGCCTATGGCGAAATAATGGATCAAAGTAAGGCTCTGCTGGCAAAAGAAACGAAAACGACTTTCTCACTGCAGTCTTTAATTTCAAGTCTTAGCTTAAAATTATTACTCAGCAAAAAACTTTCTGGCGCTTTCATCTCCATCTTACGTCTATTTCAAAAAACCCGCTTAATCCAGTTAGTCGCCTCGACAGGTTTATTTAAACTGTTAGGTTTACAACGCTTGATGTCTTACTTACCTGAACTCAATAAAGCGATAAAGACCAAACACTTTTACCCTGCATCCACTAGCTCAAAGGGTAATATTGCACTATTCACTGGGTGTATCTCAAAACAACTCGACGCAAAAACGGTGACCGCCAGTATCAATTTGCTTAACCGGTTAGGCTATGGTGTTTATGTGCCGGAACAACAGGTTTGCTGTGGTGCCATGCATTTACATAAAGGGCAAAAAAATGAAGCCAGCCAGTTTGCCAGTAAAAATATCGATGTGTTTAACCAGTTAGATAATATTACTGCCGTGGTGAGCCTGGTAAACGGCTGTACTTTGCAATTGCGTGAATATCCACAACTAGAAACAAGCAAACAATTTACCCCTGAAGTAGAAGACATTATCGAATTTTTAGGCGAAGCCGACTGGCCTACGGATATTGAGTTTACGCCGCTGGATAAAAAAGTGGCGCTACAAATTCCGTGTAGCCTGCAAAACAGTTTACGTGCAGAAGACAAATTAATGACGCTTTTGCAACGAATTCCTGACATGAGTTTATCTCCTGACACTATTCACAATAAATGTTGTGGCGCAGCCGGTACCTATTTTCTGCGTTTCCCACAAATATCAGACCAGTTAAAAGCGGCGGCTATACATACCCTGACTAAATCAAGCCCTGAGCTTATTATCAGTAGTAATATAGGCTGTGCATTGCAGCTCAAAGCCGGTTTAAACCAGCAGAACACGAATATTCCAGTCATACACCCAGTTTTATTATTAGAACAACAATTAAAAACTCACTAAGTTCTCTTGTGGCACAAGATTTGCTCTTTCTTTGATAGATATCTTAAAGGGAGAAAATCATGACACGTTTTTTTATAATTATTAGTCTTTTAACTTCATTTCTGTTCAGCAGCTCATTGCTGGCCGAAGGTTACTGGGGTGCCAAAGTAACGCAGGTTGAGGTGGATTCACCGGCATATAAAAATGCATACAATGCTGGCCTTATTTTCGGTGCGGAGTTTGGTACTCTTGGAGCAAACAATATTGTTTCGCTTGAAGGTGAAATTACAACAACCGTCATTAAAGGTGATGTTCTGACCGCTGAATGGGATATGCAAACCTTCGGTTTATATGCCGCTTTACGCACCGGCAAAGATGTTTACTTAAAAGCCAAGGCTGGTCTTGCAAACTGGGACCTTACTTTAAGTACAGGGGGAACAGCTGATGACACCGGCTTGTCTTATGGTTTTGGCGGCGGCTTTAAACTCTCGAATGGGCATACCCTGGAAATTGAATACAGTGTAATCGAAGGAGATACAGGTAACGCTGATATCAGTATGCTTGGCGTGAATTACCTTTTTTAAATTAACCTAGCTAATCCTGGATAACTATATTCCTCTCATACACTTTGTGTTTTCCACGATACAGCTCCGTTACAAAATAAAATTTAACCGGGGAATTCCCTTCCTTAGGGAAGCCCCCAATAAGCATCAAACCTTTGTCATACCGGCGAAGGCCGGTATCCAGAAAGCCCGCTAAATCACAAAAGATAGTTTATTTTATGACTTAGTAAGTCTTTGCTATGTAAAGCTAGATTCCGGCCTGCGCCGGAACGACATATAAGAAAAATAAGTTAATAAGTTTTACTGAACAACATCGCCCAGTTTTTCGATATTTTTTTGACATTTTTCTTGCGGCTTTTGTCTTGCTTGAGTATTGTTCAGCTATGACAAAACAAGCCAGTAATAGACACTTTTCGCCACTTGATAACCTGGTAATGCAGGTTGATACCGGCCTGCGCACTTTGTTTGGTAAACCCAGTATTACTGAACGTGCCAACCCGGAAGATAGTGTTAATGAAGGCCAACTCTCTGCCAGCGAAAAAGATCTCGCGGGACGTTTAATGCGCATTAATCACTCCGGCGAAGTGGCTGCACAAGGCTTATACCAGGGACAAGCACTGACCGCGAAGTTACCTGAAGTCAGGGCAAAAATGGAACGTGCAGCACAAGAAGAAAATGATCATCTAAACTGGTGCGAGCAACGTATTAACGAACTGGGAACACACACCAGTTATTTAAACCCAGTATGGTATTTTGGTTCAGTCGCGATAGGTGCAACAGCGGGACTCGCGGGTGATAAATGGAGCTTGGGATTTGTTGCTGAAACCGAACACCAGGTGGTGCGTCATTTAGATAGTCACTTAAATCAAATTTCTGAAAATGATCATAAGAGCCGTGCTATCTTAGAACAAATGAAAGAAGATGAAGGCCATCATGCCACCGTGGCACTCAATGCTGGTGGCGCAGAATTACCTGCGCCGATTAAAAAATTTATGTCACTCTCTTCAAAAGTGATGACTAAATCAGTTTATCGCCTGTAATTATCAAGCTCCCTCTCTTAATTTAAAATTCCACGCTATTGTTATTCTCGGTTCATCCCCGGTATACGGGTGTACATGATGTACCAGCTCAGAGGGAAAAATAATCATTGAGCCTGGGTCCATACTTGGAGAAATTTGTGATGTCACTCGTCCCTCTTCAACAGTACAACAACCAGGTGCGCGTGGATCTATGATAGCAAAGCGCCCATCTAATCCATTATCATTTTTAGTGTTACCCGGTTCCAACATATAAACCACACTGGCAATGCAGTCTGTATGACTATGCGCTGCCAGGTAATCGTGCTTTCTTGATACGCTTGCCCATGAAGTGGTAGCAACAACATCTTCAATGTCCTTACCCACTGCCTGGCAAAAAAATGCTGCAGCGCGCATATCAATTAATTTTGCTTCCGCTGTTTCCCATTCATGCACGTAACGAACTTTGTTTCCTCCAATTCTCACGCGGTGAGTATGTTCTTCAAGCTTTTCTAATTCGAGAATACGCTCTTTTAACTTATCATGATATTTCTCAATATCTGTGAACAGCGCTGTGTATGTCATCGGCGAGTCGGTAATTTCAACGACATCTGTGTCAGATGGCCAGATATATAAATTTTTGCCACGCACGTTAATTTTATGTTTATGAATATCAATTTTTTTAGACATAACCCAATTTAAACCTATAAATTCTTATATTAATTTTTTTACTAGCTATTAAAAACTGAATGGTGAGCCTGTTGCCAGTCAGCCAATCCAAAGCCTCGAACGATGGCTAATGGTAAAGCGATCGATCCTGATGATAACAGTGTGTCGTGAAATGTTTTGAGATTAAAGTTTTCCTTTTTTTGCTCTTGTTTCTTCACATCACGTATTAATGACCAACCTGTGGCATAACCCATAGGGACACCCGGGGCATGGGTATACCAGGTTAAATCTCCCATCGCCTGGTTTTTACTAAATCCTAACTTGTCCTGCATTAACTGGGCGGCATCATCTAAACTTAAACCACGGGTATGTATACCGACATCAATCATTATTCGTAATGCCCGCCACAAACGATCTTTTAATAAAACAAAATTGGATTCAGGCTCAGTGATAAAACCCAGTTCATGCATCAATTGTTCACAATATAAGGCCCAACCTTCATACAATGTTGCCGATGCATTTAATAACCGGGGTAAAGTACTCGAACTGGGCTTAGAATTTGCTTTAACAAATTGTAAATGATGTCCCGGCCATGCTTCATGCACACAGGTATGTTTTAAACCTACCGTATTATGTTCACCGAGATCTTCTTCTGTTTTTGCCGGGGTAACATAGTAATAACCTTGTTGTTCGACGTCTGCCGGAGACGGTTCATAGTAGGCGGCAAAAGGAATCTGATGCTGTAAGAAGCCCGGTGTTTCAATGACTTTTAAGTTTTCTTTTGCTGGCAAACTGACCAGGTCATGTTCTTCAACAAATTTTCGAGCCGCCAACATTTGTTTTCTGTATTCTTCTAATACATTTTCTTTTGCTGGACGATTTTGTTGAATTTTTTTCATACAGGCATCAACATCATCATTACCCTGTAATACTTGAGTAACCTGCTTTAATTGTTTTTCGGTTTTGATAAACAATTTTTCTCCAAAGGCATATAACTCATCGGCATTAATATCCAGGTAATGTCTTTCCTGCAGGATCAAATCGAAGTAAGTGCGACCACAGGCAAAGTCACCTTTAGCCTGCGGCGCAAGGTTGTTTTTTAAATAAGCAGAAAAATCTTCCAACGCATGCGCGGCATTTTCTAATTCTTCGCTGACTCGAAAATTATTTATTTCGGGATGTTGTTTTAACTCACGGATAAATTCGGCGCCACCCTCGGCTTCGGCAACAGCAGACTCGAGCCAGATTAAAGGAATGCTGGCTGGCTCCATATCCAACCAGCTTCGCGCGCCACGCAAGTGAGCTGGTATCGCTTGTAAACGGGCGCGTAAGGCTTCCCCTTTATTTTCTACTTCATGTATTGTTAACTGGTAAATAGCATGTACCGGTAAAAAACGTGCCGGATCAGTTCGCCGCCAGTCACGTAAGGCGTGTGACTCAAGTTGCAGTAATGCGGCGCTGCGCATTAACTGTAAATCTATTTGTTGATCCTGGGTTAAGCTATCTAAGTCCAGTTCATCTAAACTGGAAATGAGTTTTTCGTTTAACACTTTTAAGGCACTGAGTTCATCATCACCATAAGGTTTTAATAAATGAGCATAGCCTGCAACACCAACATCAACCGCAACTTCAGGATGAAAACGTAACCAGGTTCGATAGTAACGATCAATAATTGTGGTTAGCTTTGACATTCGATTAAATAACTCTCTTTATTATTTTTATTACGCAGTTACAATTTCATAATCATGTGTTATCTCTACCGACTTACTTAGCATGATAGATGCAGAACAATATTTCTCTGCGGATAACTCCACTGCTCGTTTAACATGTTTGTCACTTAGCTCTTTACCGCTCACGATAAAATGCACATGAATTTTAGTAAACACTTTAGGATCCGTATCGGCTCTAGTTGCCTCTAATTCAGCAACACAATCATCTACTTGCTGTCGGGATTTTTTTAGAATGTGTATAACATCAAATGCGGTACAGCCACCCATGCCGAGCAACATCATTTCCATCGGACGCACACCCAGATTACGGCCACCATGCTCTTCTGGCCCGTCCATCACCACGGCATGGCCGCTGCCTGACTCGCCGATGAACATGGCATCTTGTGCCCATTTTATGCGTGCCTTCATACCACTTTTTCTCCTAAACTGTAGACCTGTTTTTTGACTTACACTTGTTCGCGCAGTAAGCTGATAATTGCTGAATAATGAATAATCAGCCAGATTAAGATTTTTTAACCAGTTACTTTTATGGATGATATACCATAATACGTAAACATACTTTAGCAATGGATAGGGAATAACATGCGTCAATCGCCTTCTGAATCAACGGGCATCCAATCACTGGATAAATTTTTGGAGCATTGCCATAAACGGCATTATCCAGCCAAAAGCACCATTATTTATGCTGATGATAAGCCCGATGTACTGTATTTTATTCTTGATGGCTCGGTAACTGTACTGATTGAAGACAGTGACGGGCGTGAAATTGTACTGGCCTACCTGAATAAAGGTGATTTCTTTGGTGAAATGGGCCTGTTTGATGAACAGTTAAACCGTAGTGCCTGGGTTCGTGCGCGTAGTAGCTGCGAAGTAGCCGAAGTCAGCTATAACAAATTCCGACAAATAGCACAGGAACATTCAGATATCGTTTTTGCCATGGCATCACAAATGGCCGCGCGCTTACGAGTTACCAGCAGAAAAGTAAGTGATTTGGCCTTTATGGATGTGAGTGGTCGTGTTGCCCGCACTTTACTCGATCTATGTAGTCAACCCGATGCCATGACTCATCCCGATGGAATGCAAATCCGGATTACCCGTCAGGAAATCGGTAAGATAGTCGGTTGTTCACGTGAAATGGTGGGGCGCGTGCTTAAAAGCATGGAAGAACAAGAACTGATTGATGTGAAAGGTAAAACTATCGTGGTGTTTGGCACCCGCTAAAACAAATTTCTCACCGCAGAGTCGCAAAGAACGCAAAGTTTTTGATGTTAGTGAAAATGAGAGAGCAGCATTGTAAGTGCATGCTTTATCAAAATTTTTCACCCGGCTCATCAGCCCGCATAAAGGCTTCACCCACCAGGAAGGCATTCACATTATGTTGCTGCATTAAGGCAACATCTTCTTTGGCGTGTATGCCACTTTCAGTCACTACAATGCAGTCATCGGGTATCAGTTTCAATAGATCAATGGTTGTCTGTAGTGAGGTTTCAAAAGTACGTAAGTTACGGTTGTTAATACCGATCATTGGCAAATCTAACGGTAAGGCACGTTTGAGTTCTTCTTCATCATGCACTTCAACCAGCACATCCATCTCCAGTTCAATCGCGAGATCACTGAGTTCTTTTAATTGTTCATCACTTAAGCAAGCAACAATTAATAAAATACAATCCGCTCCCATACCGCGGGCTTCATAGACCTGGTAAGGATCGATAATAAATTCTTTACGCAATACCGGTAAGGCACACACTTCGCGAGCCTGCTTTAAGTAAGCATCGCTGCCCTGAAAAAAATCAACGTCGGTTAAAACCGAAAGACACGCCGCACCACCTTCTTCATAAGATGTTGCAATTTCGGCGGGAACGAAATTTTCCCGTATCACCCCTTTACTTGGCGAAGCTTTTTTAATTTCGGCAATTACCGCGGGTTGACCGGCCTGTATTTTTCTTTGCAGTGCAAAAACAAAACTACGAGGTGCCAATGCCAGCTTTGCCCTTTCTGCACGACGTTTAATATCCACTAAAGAAACCAGGGCTCGACGTTCTTCAACTTCTTCAAGTTTACGGTTAATGATTTTTTTTAAAATATCAGGGGTGTTACTCATAATTTTTACCACAGAGGAGACAAAGGTTCACAGAGAAAAAGAAACTCCTCTTAAACCACTGTTGTTTTATAATTAAAATGAAGCTGATACCTTAACCAGTTCATCTAACTTGGCTTTTGCCGCACCCGAAGCAATCACTTCTTCTGCTTTATCTATACCTGCTTGTAAGCTATCGGCCAGGCCCGCGACATAAATGGCTGCACCGGAATTAAACTTAACGATATCTTTTGCAGCGCCCGACTCGTTATTTAAAACCTTTTTAATCACGGCTAATGATTCTTCTGATCCAGTTACGGCTAACTCAGAAATATTTGTTCTGCTAAAACCAAACTCTTCCGGTGTAATTTGATAACTGGTGACCTTACCCTCTTTTAATTCAGAGACATTTGTTGGCGCACCAATACTTATTTCATCCATACCATCTTCTGAATGAACCACCATCACATGATGACTGCCTAATTTATTTAATACTTCGGCAAGTGGTTCAACCAACTCATCAGCAAATACACCAAGCAACTGGTTCGGTGCACCGGCTGGATTGGTTAATGGACCAAGCACATTAAAAATAGTACGTACTGCCATTTCTTTTCGAGGGCCAATTGCATGCTTCATTGCGCTATGGTGCATCGGTGCAAACATAAAACCAACACCCACTTCATTAATGCATTTAGCGACCTGATCTGCATTAAGATCTAACTTCACACCAGCCGCTTCTAATAAGTCTGCACTACCCGACTTACTTGAGACTGAACGATTACCATGCTTGGCCACCGTGCCACCTGCAGCAGCAACAACAAAAGTACAGGCCGTAGAAATATTAAAGGTATTTGAACCATCACCACCGGTACCGACAATATCAACAACATGATCACCACTGACTTTTACACCGGTTGCAAGTTCACGCATCACTTTTGCAGCAGCGGCTATTTCATCAACGGTTTCTCCTTTCATACGTAAGCCAACAAGGAAACCGCCAATTTGTGCTGGCGTCGCTTCACCTGTCATGATAATTCGCATGACATCATTCATTTCAGCGGCTGTTAAATCCTGACGAGCTAACACTGCTTTAATGGCTGACTGCATGTCCATAATAACTCTCCCTTAACTCTCTTATTATTTAGCTAAATCTAAAAAGTTTTTTAGCATGGCATGACCATGCTGGGTCAGTATAGATTCCGGATGAAACTGTATACCTTCAATTGGATACTGCTTATGTCGTACTCCCATAATTTCATCCATGATACCGCCTTCTTTTTCAGTCCACGCGGTAATCTCGAGGTAATCCGGTAAGCTATCATTATCAATCACTAAAGAGTGATAGCGAGTTGCTTCCAATGGGCTATACAGGTTTTTAAAAACACCTTCGTTGTTGTGATGAACTTCGGAAACTTTTCCATGCATAATTTCTTTAGCATGAACGATCTTTCCACCAAATGCCTGGCCAATACTTTGATGCCCCAGGCACACGCCTAAAATTGGAATTTTTCCAGCAAAGTAACGGATCGCATCAATAGAAATACCGGCTTCATTTGGTGTACAGGGTCCGGGTGATATCACCAGCTGATCCGGCATTAATGCTGCTATCTCTTTAATTGTAATTTCATCATTACGATAAACCTGTACATCAACCTTAAGCTCACCAAAATATTGCACCAGGTTATAAGTAAAGGAATCATAATTGTCGATCATTAAAAGCATTTATTCACCGCAAAGACGCAGAGTGCGCAAAGTTTACAAATTATTCACCAACCGCTTAATTCCATGTTTAAGAAGTTTGGTGTTAAAATTTATCAATAAGCCTAATTTATTATTTCTAATACGTAAATATGATAACAGTTGAGCATCATGAATTGGCAATAAGCTGTCTACTGATTTAAGCTCAACCACAACGGTATCTTCAACAATAAAATCTAACCGATAACCCACATCCATTTATCACCCTTATAAACAATATCTAAAGGTGCTTCACGAATATAATTAATACCTTGAATAGTCAATTCTCTAGCCAGGCAAGATGAATATGCTGACTCTAATAACCCAGGTCCAAGATACCTATGAACTTCAATCGAAGCTCCAATTATTTTCTGTGATATATCATTTTCTAACATTATTAACTCTCCTTGTTAATAAAAAAATCTTAGCGTCCTCTGCGTCTCTGCGGTTAATATTATTAATGTACCTTATCCAGCCCGGCTTCTGCCATGGCAACAGCACGAAATACCGCACGCCCTTTGTTCATGGTTTCATCCCATTCATTTTTTGGTACTGAATCATAAACAATACCCGCTCCTGCTTGTATATGCAGTGTTTTATCTTTTATAACCGCGGTCCGAATAGCTATCGCGGTATCCATATTGCCATTCCATGAAAGGTAGCCTACCGCGCCAGCATAGACGCCTCGTTTTACCGGTTCCAGTTCGTCAATGATTTCCATTGCTCGAATTTTAGGTGCACCGCTCACCGTTCCCGCCGGGAAAGTGGCGCGTAACACATCCATCGCGCTTAAGCCTTTTTTCAAATTACCGACAACGTTAGATACGATATGCATGACGTGCGAGTAACGTTCTATCAACATATTTTCCGTTAACTGCACGCTACCAATTTTTGCAATGCGGCCAACATCATTACGCCCGAGATCAATCAGCATTAAATGCTCTGCCAGTTCTTTTGGATCAGCTAACAACTCAAGCTCAAGCAATTTATCTTCGCGTGGTGTTTTACCACGTGGTCGGGTACCAGCAATGGGTCTTACCGTCACTTCGCCATCTTCCAGGCGGGTCAAAATTTCAGGCGAAGAACCGGCAACATGAAAATCACCCAGGTCTAAATAAAACATATAAGGCGATGGATTCAAGCCACGTAAAGCCCGGTATAAATCTAACGGCCTGGATAAAAATGGAATCGACAAGCGTTGCGATAAAACAATTTGCATGGCATCGCCATTGGTTATGTATTCTTTCGCCTTTAATACCGCCGCTTCAAATTCATTCTGACTAAAGCCAGAGACAAAATCATCTTCTTTAACTTTAACCGATTTTTGTTTTGCCGGATGAACAATATGACTATCAAGTTGGTTAGTTAACCAGTCTAATCGAACCTGGGCATTTTCATACTCGCCTTGTTCTGCATGAACAATGATATAAAGCTTACCGCTTAAATTATCATGCACTATCAATTCATCTGAGACCATTAACAGGATATCTGGTAAACCTAATTCATCCTTGTTCGGACAATCTTTCAGACGTGGTTCAATATACCTGACCGTGTCGTAACCAAAATAACCAACCAGGCCGCCATTAAATTTTGGCATAGCCTCTATTTCAGGAACTTTATATTCAGACTGGAATTCTTCAATCCATTTTAATGGATCGTCAACCGTCATGGTTTGTTTTAATTTTCCACCCTGCAATATCTTGACTTCATAACCGGAAATGCGAATAACTTTACTCGAGGGTAAGCCGATAATAGAGTAACGCCCCCATTTCTCACCACCCTGAACCGATTCAAACAGGTAGGAATAAGGTCCATCAGCCAGCTTAAGAAAGGTACTTAACGGGGTGTCGAGATCAGCCAGCACTTCCCGCATTAAAGGAATGCGGTTGTAACCTTTTGCGATGTACGCGTCGAATTCTTCTTGATTCATTCATTTTGCCTAATAATAAAAAATACACGATAAATACAACCCGGTTTTAATTTGAGATAAAACCACTAACAACTCTTTGACTAGTTGCGCCATCGTTTATGTATTTTTCGTTTTATATCCATTATCAAGCCTGTCTTTTATTATTATGCTGCTTCAGTTTTACCTAAAAGCACAGCTAACTCAGCCATCGAGTCTATAACCGCGTCCGGATTGGCTTCGTGGATATCAACACCGTGATTATACCCATAACTCATACACGTTATCTGAAAACCTGCTGCCCGGGAAGCCTTAACGTCACTGATAGAGTCACCCAACATCATTGAGTTTTCAGGTTTAACACCTAATTTTTCTGCTGCATGTAGCAATGGCAGAGGATCAGGTTTTTTCTTTTCTAAAGTATCGCCACAAATAATGATCTCAAAATCATCATGAATACCTAACTCTTTTAATATCGGCAAGGTAAATTGTGAGTCTTTATTCGTTACACAGCCGAGCTTGTAACCTTCTGCTTTTAAATAGGCTAAGCCTTCTTTTACACCCGGATATAAACAGCTGCGCTTACAGGTGTTTTCTGAGTAAAGCTGAAGAAAAATGGGATATGCTTTTTCAAATAATACATCATCTGGTTCACCGTCCAGCTGACCAATTAAAGCACGTCGGGTTAATCGCTCAACACCGTTACCGACCCAGTCGCGTACTTTCGTTTCGCCATGAACCGGCATAGCCAGTTTCTTCATCATCTCATCAACGCAATAAGCGAGATCAGGCACGCTGTCGACCAGCGTGCCATCAACATCAATCAGAACCATTTCGGGTTTCTTACTAATCATGATTCTTATATTTTTATTTAACTTTCGCTAACTCGTCGCGGAATTGTTTAATCACAGTATCATAAACATTCGCATCACTGTCGTTCTTAGCACCAAAGACAGCAGAGCCGGCAACAAACATATCTGCGCCCGCTTCAGCGATTTCTTTAATGTTATCCACTTTAACACCACCATCAATTTCTAAAGTGATGTCATAGCCACTTTCATCAATCATTTTACGTGCTTCACGCAATTTGTTCAGTGTTTCAGGAATAAAGCTTTGACCACCAAAACCCGGGTTAACCGACATTAATAAAATAATATCCACTTTATCCATCACGTGTTTCAGGATGTCGAGTGGTGTTGCCGGGTTAAATACTAAACCAGACTTACAACCACCTTCACGGATCATTTGTAAAGTCCGGTCGATATGCTTTGAAGCTTCTGGGTGGAAAGTGATGTAGCTAGCGCCGGCATCGATGAAATCTGGAATAATACGGTCAACCGGCTCAACCATTAAATGCACATCAATATCAGCCGTCACACCATGCTTACGTAATGCATCACACACTAAAGGGCCAATTGTCAGGTTCGGTACGTAGTGGTTATCCATAACGTCAAAATGCACAACATCTGCACCCGATTTAAGGACGTTATCCACTTCCTGACCTAAACTCGCAAAATCTGCGGATAAAATCGAAGGTGCTATTTTATAATCTGCCATGCTGTAATGCCTCTTGTTATTTTCAGCGTCAAACGCCAAATCTGTTGTTTAGCCAAATATTCGGGGATATCCGAATCGGTAAATAATTTGAAGCGCAGACTTTACCCGATCCATGAGGATTTTTCAGCCTTTTGATACGACGATTAGAATCATATACTCTATTTATATATGTTAACCGGAGGTGAATATGAATCCACGTTATACTGTTAAAACCCTATTAATTGTCAGTATTAGTCTTTTTCTATCAAGTACTTATGCCTCGGATATGGCAAAAGAAAAACGCTGGGCCGATCAAATCGTCGATAGCATCATGGTCGGGGATGCCGAATGGTTAAAAGCCGGCAAAAATAAAATACTTTCGATCTACACTGAAAACACCACGGAAACAGCCATTGGTGGAGCCATCGTTCTGCACGGCAGCGGTGTTCACCCAAACTGGGACCAGGTAGTACGCCCGTTACGCAGCCAATTACCGGATCATGGCTGGTCGACCCTGTCGGTTCAGTTGCCGGTGTTAGCCAACGATGCCGAATATCAAGACTACATTCCTCTTTTTAAAGAAGTTGCACCGCGCATTAACTCCGGCGTTGCCTTTTTAAAATCAAAAGGGATTCAAAATATTGCCATCATTGCACATAGCCTGGGTTCATCCATGGCGGCACACTACATGGCAAACAAGCCGGACCCAAGCATTAAGGCATTCGTTGCGATTGGTGTTTCCGGTAACATGCATAGTGAAGATAAGGTTGGTTACCTGACATCCCTTAAAACAATTAAAGTACCTGTACTCGATATTTTTGGCAGTAATGATTTAACCCCCGTTTTAGAAAGTGAAAAAGCAAAAGCCGATGTCGCGCGTAAGGCCGGTAATAAAAACTATACCCAGTTAAAAATACCCGGCGCCAATCATTTCTTTGACAATAAAGATGATGTACTGGTGAAACGTATACGCGGCTGGCTGCTAAAAAATTAAGCAAGCACAGAACTTAGAATTAAATAATAAGGAAAATAAAATGACACTGACTGTTTCAATCGTATTGCACATACTCGCAGCCGTAGTTTGGGTAGGCGGAATGTTTTTTGCCTATATGTTTTTACGCCCGGTTGCTGCCTCACAACTTGAACCCCCTGCCCGGCTAACACTTTGGGTTGGTGTGTTTAAAATGTTTTTTCCCTTTGTCTGGCTGTCGGTTTTATTTTTGCCCTTAACCGGTTACCTGATGATCTTTGATGTCTGGGGTAGTATGGCAGCAACACCATTATACGTGCATATCATGAATGGCTTAGGTATTGTCATGATCTTAATTTATATGCATGTCTACTTTGCACCGTTTAAACGCTTTAAAGAAGCTGTGATTAAACAGGACTGGCAAGAAGGTGGGCGTAATTTAAATATTATTCGTAAGATGGTCGGTATCAATACGATGCTTGGTTTATTAACCATTATCGTTGTTAGTGCAGGTCGAACACTTTAATAAAAAATAATTTCAGCCACACGGGACTCAGAGAAAAATTATCTTTTATTTTTTTCTTTGCGCAACAATTAATTCATAGGCAGATTTAATTTCCTGCGTTTTTTCAGTGGCTATCTTCACCATTTCTTCAGGCATCCCTTTAGAAACCAGTTTATCCGGATGATGTTGATTCATTTGTCGGCGATAGGCTTTTTTTACTTCACTGTCACTGGCACTTTCTGAAACAGCCAGAACTGCATAGGCTTCTTTAAGCGCATCTTCTGTAGACTGTTGCTGATAGTGTGCTTGCCCGGATCCTGTTTGATGGAAATGTTGTTGCCCCATCACCATTTGTACCAGACGTTGGTAATCCTGTTGTGAATAACCAATTTGTTCACTGATGGTCAGTAAAATGCGTTCTTCATTGTTATCCAGCTTACCATCGGCTAATGCAGAAAAAATCAGGATCTCTAATAACATTTGTGACAGGGCACGGTTGTGATGCGATATTTTTTTAAACTCTTCAATACAACGATCCGGATAAAACTCAACTTGTTTACCTTCAGCAAAATAACCGATGGCACGTTGTGTTTGCTGCTCATCTAAACGCATTTGCTGCATAATGGTACGGGCAGCCTGTATTTCTTCACTGCTGACATGGCCATCTGCTTTAGCAACATGACCCAATAAAGAAAATACGGTTTTGAAAAATACCTGTTGAATTTCAGCACGGTTTTTTGCACTGGTAAAAGCGGCAGAAAAATCACCTTGCGCTAAACCACGATCAAAAATATGACCGAAGTACGCACCGATAAGTAAGCCCCAAATACTACCGCCACTGATTAAATAGCCAAAAAAAGCGCCGGCCAATTTCCCCGCTATATTCATTTTACTGCCTTATTTATATAAAATTTATTATTTATGATTAAATCATAATACTTCAATCACTGACATTCAAACTACCCATGTACATTTTCATTTGACAGGTAAAGGTAATTTCACCGGCTTTTTCAGGTTTAATTTTAACCGCAACCTTTTTATTAATGGGCAAGTCAAAACTTAAGTTCAGTTCATCAAACACTACTTTTTCTACACAAGGTGACGGATCTTTTCGTAAAAAAGATAAAGTCACTTCTTCTCCCGCTTTAACCTCGATGCGTGATGGTGTGTAAACCCCCGTTATCTACAACTATCTCAACGCTATCAGAAGATGCTTTTAATGATGCCGGTTTTTTAATCCAAAACCACCAGATCATTAAAACAATAAAAGCTAAACCAATGATGTTTACTGTCAGCATACGGATTGTTCCATTATATTATTTAGATTGACGATTTAAAAAATCGTAAACGGTTGGCGTTGCTCACTACCGTTACCGATGACATGGCCATCGCGGCGCCCGCTATCATCGGGTTTAATAAAACCCCCATTAACGGGTAAAGAATACCGGCACTTCTATAGCAACATCCACTTCTTTACCATCGCGAAGCACACGCGCGGTTTTTGGTTGTAAGCCAATCAACCATTTAATCGCTTCACTGGTTTTACCGCGCGCTTTCATTTCCAGCGCAGAACCAAAATTAATTATACTCGCCAGGAATATCGTTTTTCTTAACAGTAACATGGCCGACTTTTTTTCCTGACATTCTCAACAACTCATCGCCTGAGAATTCATAACCAAGTTTTAGAGCTATTTTCGCAACATCATCTGCCGTTGATGAAGAGAGTACCTGATTTTTTAGTTCAGGATCAGACTGCATTTTCATTAAAAATTCCTTGAGTTGATCTAAAGCCATATTTGAAATTCCTACTCTCTATCTGTTAAAAATTAAACGGGGAAACCATTACCGGATTAATAAAATTTTACTCTTGTTTCAAGCTATCAGCAATGAATGCCGACTCTGAAGAGCAGATATATTGTACTAAAAGTGATATGACTGAAAAAACTGCTTAAATTACGATATAATGCTGCCCCAGCAACCTTTTATTCCTATTTATCTTTATCGAGGCTATTTATTGTGAGCGAACAGGAAGCTTATATATTTGAGGTAACTCAAAAAAACTTCACTGCTACTGTCATTTCAAATTCAGACAAGATTCCTGTTTTTGTTTTGTTTATGGGCGTGTGGTCTGAACACTGTTTCAAGTTGGAATCGATCCTGGCTGACATGGCAAATGAATTCGCCGGAAAATTCATATTTGCCAAGGCTGATATCGATGAACAACCGGATCTACGCAAAGAATACAAAATAGAAAATGTGCCAACTCTCAAGGTATTCAGAAATGGAAATGTGGTGCACACTGAAGAAGGCGTACTAGAAGCAGATGAAATCCGTGCTTTACTCAAATCTTATGGCATCTTTCGTCAGTCGGACGAATTACGCGAACAGGCTCGCGAGCAACACATGGCAGGAAATGTAGTCGAGGCGATTAGCTTGCTTACTCAGGCAATTAAACTCGACCCGAGTAATACTCGAATTGCAATGGACATGGTGCAGATCTTTCTGGATATTAACGAACTTGAACAAGCCAGGGGGTTGTTTAATAAACTGCCTGAGCAAGATCAAAATAGTGACGCCGGTCGCTCTCTTGCAGGTCAACTCAGTTTTAAAGAACTCGCTGCAAAAACCGCGGGTAAACAAAGCCTGGAAAATCAGCTTGCTAATAATCCAGATGATCATGATGCCCTTTTTGACCTTGCAATTTGCCTGGTTGCGGAACACGACTACCAATCGGCAATGGATCATCTGTTTGAAATTTTTACTAAAGATCAAAATTATAAAGATGGAGCTGCACGGGAAATGATCATTAGCCTTACCAACGTACTGACAGCGAATGAACCAGAAATGGCACAGGAATTTAGACGAAGACTGGGAAATATCACAGCCCAATAATAATGTATGTTATCACCCTATCTTAATATATTTGTTTCAGATGATCCCTTTGCAGATAGTTAATTATTTGTTTACTGCTTTTAACACCACAAATTTTTTATTTGTCGCAATGAGTTCACAGTTGCCAAAGAGTTTTTTTAACTTAACATGGTAGCCAAGATGTCGGTTACCAATCACCCATAACTCACCGCCTTTTTTTAACACTACTTTAGACTGCTTAAACATACGCCAGGCAATATCATCACCTACCGCATTATGTTGATGAAAAGGTGGATTATTTAAAATCAAATCCGCACTCTCTTTTATAACTGCAGTTAAGCAGTCTCCTGCTTGAAAATGGGCTTTGCGATTAGCTCCCATATTGTAACTAAAATTCTCTTTTGCTGAGGTAATCGCCATAAATGATTCATCAATAAACGTTATTTCAGCTGACGGATTTTTTTCTGCCGCAATTAACCCGAGTAAACCATTGCCACAGCCCAAATCAATAATCTGACTATATTTTTCATTGGACGGAATGTGCTGTAAAAAAAAGCGTGTACCAATATCCAGACTTCCCCGCGAAAATACGTTGGCGTGATTAATAATTTTATAATCGGTGCCTTCTAATAGATACGAAGCCGGGTATGGACTTTTTTCTGCTGTGATGCTTTTATCAACCCGGGAGAAAATTAAGCGCGCCTTCTTTTTAGCCAGTGATGTTTTCGTACTACCAATATACTTTTCAAATAAATCAAGCGTTGAAGTGTGGATGGATTTCACCATACCTGCCGCGACAATGGTTGTCGCTGATGTAATAAATGCTTGAATGCGGATTAGCTGATCTTCTAATAAGGCTAAACTTTTTGGGATTTTTATCAGTATAATTGAGTATTCTCCCTCAGGAGATTCAATACTTTTTATGATAGATAAATTTGTTGCCGGTAGTTTATTATTCTGAAAATTTTGTAGAGTAGCTTGTTGAGCGTTCCATGAATCTGTCCAGCTGGTTATTGGGTAGATCGCTAACGAGCTTGCCAAAGCACCAAAACCATCATTAATAATGAGCAGACTGGCGTTTTCGTCAACTATCTTCCCTTCAGCAAGATAATTTAACAGGTATTCATCTGCCGCATCCCACGCCCGTAATAATTCTTTTTTACGTAGCGGGTACCTATCTAATTTAAATGTACCTTGCGGTACCTGAAGCATTTCCATAAGGACATTGTATTTGAAAATACTGGCTAGAGTAATATATAAATTCGTTTAGTACGATTCACCCCATGAAATATCTTTTTCAAGTTGTTCAATTTTTGATTTTTGCTCAGAGATAATATATCCCACCACATCACCTACTGAAATCATGCCAGTGAGTTTACTCTCGTTGACAACGGGTAAATGGCGAATGTGATGTTCAGTCATGATTTTCATACACTCATCAATCTTTTGCCCGGGGGAAACATGGAAAACCTTTTCAGTCATAATTTCCTTAACCAAGGTATCTTTTGAACGCCGGTCTTCCAGGATAACCTTCCTGGCATAATCTCGCTCAGAAATGATGCCCACTAATTTGTCAGCGCTCATAACAGGCAAAGCACCAACTGACTTTTCATTCATCATCTTAATTGCATCAAATACTGTGTCATCAGGTGATACCGTCCAGACAGTCATATTGTTGTTAGCTAATAATTTTTCAATCGTACTCATCATTTACTCCTTGCTTACGCTTATTAAATCCGGAATACTTTTTTCAATTCGTTGACATATTATTCGCATTTCTATTAACAGCTTATCTACTTCTACTTCATTTTCTCGCATTGTTTCATATTCAAGTCCACGGGCAATTTCTGTAATTATGGGATAACCCATGGAAGTACCCACTCCTTTTATTTTATGCAGAATATCCTTCATTCTTCCCCAATTTTTTTCTGCCTTATATTTTTCTACTGCCTCTATTCGCTCCGGCAGAGCTTTAATAAATTTTAATATTACTGCCTGCATTCTCTGGTTACGTTTAGAAAATATATCTGAAGATATTTTTTCATCGTTTATTTCTTTATTTTCTATCCTCAGGTACTTATAAATCTCCTGGTATATTTCTTCTTTATTCACTGGCTTAGTTAAAAAGCCATCACATCCGGCAGCAATACACATATCATAATCACTTTTCATTGCATTCGCGGTTAAAGCAACAATCGGCTTTTTATAGTTTTCTTGTCGCAATATTTTCGTTGCTTCGATACCACCCATAACAGGCATTTGCATATCCATAAATATCAGGTCAAATTCTTTATTTAATGCTTTATCAACTGCTTGCCGCCCATTTTCCACATAGGTAATTTCCGCGCCAATATCAAGAAGCAGTATGGAAAGTAATTGCTGGTTATCATAATTATCTTCGACAATAAGAATATTTCCTTTTACATCATAAGAATAATCATATTGGTATTTTATATAATTCGTTTTTTCTGGCAATTCAGGTTCACCAACAATAAGCTGTTGTTGATCTATTTTACCTGTCGCTATGCTTAAACAAAACTGACTGCCAATTCCAAGCAGGCTCTCAACCGTTATGGTCCCTCCCATTTTTTCAGCAAACCGTTTAGATAGTGATAAACCTAAGCCAGTACCACCAAATTCACGTGTAGTAGATGAATCTGCCTGAATAAAAGCATCAAATATTTTTTTACTCTGGTCAATTGTCAGGCCAATACCTGAATCACTGACATTAAAATACATTTTTTCATTTTCAATATCGGCTTTTAGTTTTATTACGACTTTTCCTGCCTTAGTAAATTTTAGTGCATTACTGCATAAATTCAGGATAATTTGTTTTGTTCTTAAAGGATCATTGCATATGAGATTTGGTAACGGGAACTCATATTCAATGTAAAATTGAATCCCTTTTTCAATAAACTGGCCTTTTATAATTTCCTCTACTTCAGTGACCAGTTCTACAGGTGAGAAGTAGGTTTTCTCAAAATCCATTTTATTGGCTTCAACCTTAGATATATCTAAAATGTCATTAATAATCGTTAACAGGTGTTTTCCATTTTTAATGATGGTTTTAGTCAGGCTAATTCGGTCACTTATTTGTGTTGAACGTTCAGAGAGAGCTTCAGCAAAGCCAATAATTGATGTAAGTGGGGTACGAATTTCATGACTCATAATCGCCAGGAACTCTGATTTTGTCCTTGTTGCTTCAAGTGCCTGATTAGAAACATCCTGAAGTTGTTTATTTTTTGCTACCAACTGCTGATTTTTTTCATTTATCATTTTCGACATAATACGAGTTATCAGCCAGGCAAGTAAAAAGATAATACTGCCAAAAATGATCGACAAAGAAACCGTCGTTTTGTATTCTGCCTTACTTTTTTCTACAAACTTATTCGTATTTTCATTTTGCAGGTTTATAAGATCAGCCAATAAACTATATAATCTTTTTTGTGATGTCTGGGCCCGCAAAATTAAATTTCGCCCTTCAGCAGAGCTTTGTTCTTCAAAAATAATCTCTACCGCTTTGGTATTTATGTCTTCAGCAAATTGAACATGATTTACTATTGCATCCAGCATTAATTTTTCTTGTTTATTTATTGGGTATTTTAGTAACTTCTCGCGTTCTTCGCGAAATATGCCTGCCAACTCAAAAAAACGTAGTCTGCTTTCTTCTCGTTCGAAATCATCTTCCATCGACATCATTTCAGACATTAGAATTTGACGTTGCCTGATAGAGTCACGCATAAGAACAACATGAACTATTTTTTTACTGTTTATTGCCATCGCATCTGTCATGCTGAATGTGACATTGCGTAATTGATACAACGAAAAAAGGCCAAATAACAGCACCAGCAAAAGCATGCTGGTAAAACCGGCTTTTACAGCGACATTGGTATTTTTTAATTCTTTTTTATTCATACACCATAGTCCAAATGTTATACCTTATATATATCATCTTTTTCGGCATAAAAAACATAAACTTAAATATAGCCGGATAAAAAGTAGATACTAATGTTAACAATAATTAAAAATTAACACCCTTATGATATTTATGCTTTTTCCTGTGATAATCTGCTACCTGTAACTATGGAGTTAGAACATGAATAGCAGCAAAAATATTCTAATTATTGATGATATCGAAGAAAATATTGATATTCTTGAGCGCCAGTTAAAAGCGGAAGGTTTTAATGTTTTAAGCGCCAATGAAGCACCTAAAGGCTTACATATTTTAAAAAATCAACACATTGATTTACTGTTACTGGATATTAATATGCCGGTGCTGGATGGGATTACCTTATTGGGAAATATCCGGGAAGATAAATCACTCGAACATGTTGCAATTATTATGGTTACCGCTCTGGATGACGTCAAAACCGCACTTGACTGCCTTAAAAAAGGAGCTTGTGGCTATATCACCAAACCGTACAGTATGAGCCAGATAAACCAGCAGATTGAACACTGCTTTAACCGATAAATTTTGCTTGAGGATAATATGTAGCAGGGACGTTGTTTATGTGGAAAAGTAAAATTCACTATTACTGGAAACATCAATAATATCGTTCATTGTCATTGCTCCCGTTGCAGAAAATTTCAGGGAAGCGCCTTTGCTACCAATGGAAATACTGAAACAGCAGACTTTAGCTTTTTATATGGTGAGGATAATCTCAGCGAATATAAAAAATATGTCAGCAATAAATAATTAAAGTTATCCACATTAGCAGGAATCGGGGATGAATTATTTGAAGACCACAAAGCTGAACGTGTCGAGATTGATTTTGCTTCTAGTGAATGTTTTATATCCAACATGTTATCTGTAAATTCAATACTAAAAAAATCACAAATTGTTTGAATTGTTTCTGTTTCGTTAACAACAAAGTCTTCAAAACGAATTGTTAATACCTTAGCAGGATGTTGAACCATTATCTCGTTTGCTTTATTACATGAATCAATCCATGACTCTGTATTTAACATGGTATCAAAATCATGAATAATGGCTTTGTTCATACTTGCGATTTGGGCTCGCGGATCACGAACGACATTAAGAAACTTCATTTCCGGAAATATTTTAAGCAAATCATCTGCGTAATAAACACTATCGAGTGATTTATCCATTACTACAGATGCATTTTTCGTACGTCCTGCTTCAAATAACATTTCCCATACAATGCGATGAATGCTTCTCGGCTCTTCTTTAATATTTTCAAAAATTTCAACGGGATCAAGAGAAATCTCTGGCCATTTAACCATTAAACCTGCCTGCAAACCGATAACATCGACGGTTAACTGGAAATAATTATTATCGTTTGAGAGATCACCATAAAGCTCCAGTAGTGGCATAAAATCAACGATGTGTAACGGGTAAGGTGCATAGAAATCCGGGTTCTTATTTAAACGAAGTCGTAATGCATGGCTACCACAACGTCGGAGCGGGATCATTAAAACCGGGCGGGGCTTTACTTCAGGCTGTGTCATTGAGATATCCTTCTTGATTATCCATCGAGCGTGTTTAAAGATGGACTATGAATAAGGAGGTTTCAAATCTATAAAATGATATTTGTGATCTCTACAGCAAAATTACATCAGCACTTAGTGTGTGAAAAATATTTATTCAAGTATTACAAAAAAATTTGTGACGAATTGTTATAAATTACATATCAACATTGAAATCTAGCTGCCTTGTATATAACAAGGCAGCTAAAAGTTATTTTAATGCATCACGAACTTTTTCTAATTTACTACGTACTTCTGCAGCAAGTTCTTTTACCCCGTCTTGTTCAACCAGGGTCAATACTGCCGAAGGATCCATAAATGCAACCGTAACGCTACCGTCTTCTTCTTCACGAACAAGAACGTTACATGGCAGTAATAAACCAATGTCCGGTTCAGCTGTAATTGCCTGGTTAGCTAATACAGGATTGCACGCACCTAAAATAGTATAAGGGCGTTTATCAAGATCCAGTTTTTTCTTCATAACCGCTTTAACATTAATTTCAGTTAAAACACCAAAACCTTCTTTCGATAATTCTTCCGTTACTTTTGCGATAGCATCATCAAAGCTACCTGAAAATGTTGTACTGAATCCGTACATAACTGTCTCCTAAATCATGTATTTATAAGGGTGAAATTATTTCTCCTGATGAAACCGATTATACCATGTAGCATAAATTTCATCAGGCCACAGGGCTTTAACCCAGGTTAAAATATCATTTATTTCCTGGTTAGATAGCTTATCTTTCCAGGCCGGCATATTCCCACCTATCTTTGCAGTGCCATTTTTAATCGTATCCACAAGCACCTTTGTTGAGTGATGCCATGTGTGCCCTGTTCCATTTAACGGCGGTGCCGGAAATTTGCCATCCTCATCTACTTTTCTCCAATCAGGATTACCTTCCCCATTTTTTCCATGGCATACAGCACAATTTTTCTGATACAGTTTTTGCCCACGTGAAAACTCCCGCAGATTAACATCTCGTTTTATCTCTAACTCTGGAGCTGGAACTGGAACTATTACTTCTAATTCTTTGACGTCATCATTACAGGCTATTAAAAAAAATGAACTTGATAATATCATCGCGAATAATCTTATTTTCATTATTTAACTACTTTCATAAGAATTTGTTGTTAATTTCTTGATTAATATTGGAATAAGTGTAATAAACCCTAAAAGAAAGAGCGCTATTGCAATACTTTCCAACTCACCATCTTGAACTTCACTACCAAGATGAGCAAGAATAAAACTAATTGGAATTATCCCCATCAAAGTCGCGAGTAAAAACCGCCAAAAAGTTAGCTGCGTTAAACCAGCAGCGTAACTAATCACATCAAATGAAATAAAAGGAGCCAGTCGTGTTACAAAGACAATCATCATTAATGTATTTTGTGACCCTATGATTTTTACAGGGAAGTGTGAATGTAATTTTCTGCTAACATAATCATAACCAAGTTTCCTTGCAACGATAAATGCGATTAATGCTCCTAAGACAGCGCCAAAAACAACATAAATTGTGCCTAGCGTATGTCCATATAATGCACCAGAAACAAGTGCAATTGGTGCACTAGGTATCGGGCTAATTATAATTGCACTGGCAAGTAAAAAAATAATAATAAATGGACCAAACAATCCGAGTTGTTGGATAACAACCTGGGTTTTATCTCGGTTTTCAAAAACCTCTAACCATCCTATTTCAGATGCCAGAAAAAACAATAATATTGTAGATAGTAAAAAGCAGATGAAAAATAGTAATTTTTTTATTTCGTCATTATTTGTAATTTTAAAGTTATTTTTCATCTCGCTTACTTTAATTTACATCTAATCATTACAACTCAGAGCATTAATCATATTCATTATAGTGCCATGTTGAATAAAAAAATATCTTAATCTTAATAGAATATTTATGAATAGGATAAATGAATGAAAATTCCAATAATATTACCGCTATAAACCATGCATAACATGACTTATAGCGGCTGGAGCAATTTACGATTAATAATACTAATTACTCATTTGCAGGAAGGCAATAATATCCCGGGTTTCCTGCCCCGTCAGTCCTGCCCGGATTCGCATGTGATAAGTTGTAGTTATCCACTGATCATCACGTAACTCCTTTGGATCACGTGCATTATGACAGCGCATACAATTATCAACCCATGATTTAGCTCCACGTGCAGCATCGCCCCCTTCTGTATTTGGTTTTTCTGCTGCGAATCCAGTGTTAAGCAACGTTGTAGTTGCCAGCAAAAATACTGCCGCAACGATGGATTTAACTGTATTGTGTGATTGTTTTTTCATTTGACTACTCCTTAGAAACCGTACGCAAGTTGAACCAAGGTGCGATCACTTGCTGTTAGGCCAGCATTTGGGTTTTCGTTAATTTCAAAATTCAATTTGCCAATAAAGTTACTTGAAAAGACATAGTTAACTCCGATAGCAGTTTGATTACGATCTTGACTTGCATGTGGGGTATCATAATCACTGAGTCGCAGAGCTGCTTCCCAGTTGGAATTATTGAATTTATATGCAGCTTGTACATACCATGCAACCCATTCACCGCCTGTTGGCGCTACACTTGTTACATCGTCACCGACTTCCTGCTTGATATATTCACCACGGATATCAAACCCCACTACTCGCCATGCAAAATCAAAACCAAGCGCATCATAACTTCTACCTGGTTCATAAGTATAACTACCGGAACTTCCCTGTCTGATTGAGGTTTCACCGCTAGCCGCAGATAAGCCGATATCTAGTTGCTGTTCAGGGAAAAATAATCCATAACGTCCTCCCACAACTTTTTTACCTTCACCATCCTTGTTTAATCCCGGTGTTTCAATCATTTCTATTTCATCTGGGGCTTCCAATTCCAAGGTTGGACCATTTCCCACGTATAACGCGTAATTGCTGGTACCGTTACCTGTTTTAAACCCTCCTTTCACCATAATGCCAACTTCAGCATTCGGTGCAGCCTGATCATGACCAAAGCCGACAGGGGCTGATGCCATTTTGTTAATCCATGAGGGATGCAGGTTTTGACGGAATTGTCCCAGTGGGCTAAGGAACTTGCCCACAATTAATGCAGCATAATCATTCATGAAGTAGTCAATTGTCAGGTAGTCAACGCCAACTTCAGATTTACCCCCCTCATCAATGCCAATTTCAAGCTCAGCTTCGAGCATAACCATATCTGAAAACTGGTAATGAAAGATGGGGGAGAATGTTCCAACATTAAATGAACCTGACTCGGCTTCTGTATCGACATAACCAACGTCCGCATAGCCTGCCAGATGGACTAATGTTTTGGGTGCTTTCCACTCTTCCCATTCTTTTGCTTTTGTGTTTAATGCATCTACTTCGGATCTTAATTTTTCTAACTCACTCGCTGCCGTGGCAGAGGTGCTTACCGCTAAGCCCAGCATACACGCCAGTGTTATTAATTTAATTTTCATGACGAAAACCTCACAGTTAAGTTTACTGAAATCTTTTTATTGCTATTTGTCTGGTATTTCCTGGCATACATGCATGCCACTAAATTTTGAAATTAAACAATCAGTAATCGAGGAGGTCTAATCGAGGGTTGCTGTGAGACAGCAATAAATGTTTTGAGATTTGCAGGAGAAAGGGAATTACGCTGGTTTATTAAATCCAGAGATATATCAAATGAAAGAGTGAACAAACCGGCTGTATAGCAGCTATTATGGCAGTCAAGATTGACATCTTTACAATGCGAACATGATGTTGCTTGTACCTCATCTTCTATTATTGAATCTGTTTTGTGGGAATGCTCATGATGGCTCATTACCATTTCACTACATGGTACATGATTCATTGAAACCGGCATAGTCAGTGCTTTAACTTGTAACACAACAAGCTGTAATCCAATAATCAGCAAAAGCGATTTTAGGATTCTTGAATGCTGCCAGTTTTTATTATTTATTAAACCCATGATATGTATGTCTGTTAGTGTAGGTTAATTATAATATTAGTATTTACTTGTTTCCATTGATCCAGATCAATTAATATATAGATTTTAAAAATAACATATAACCTACTGATTTTGTAAGTTTTTTTAAGGCGATGATCCTGACTTACAAGATAATATTATTTAGTGGTGGTGGTGGCCATGACTCGATTGTTGACGTTCCAGATTATCCAGTTCAGTTTCTTCAAGATAATGTATAAAAGCCCGCTTTAACTTCTCACCCCAGCCAGCAACCAGCTTTTCATCTGTGCCTTCAATGGTTGTTTTAATTTGTGTTTGAAATAAATTTTGGTAAGCATCTGTCTCTCTTTGTTCGTTTTTCCTAATTATTGATACAATAAATGAGGTATAAGCAATGAGCCTTCTTTACTGATAGCATTGCTACGGTAACTTGACTATATATATTCAATCGAGTCAGCCCCTGAGATATACCGCTTTCGGTCATTGGCAGGCGGTGAGGATGTTGACTCAATCTTCTTCAAATTACGAAAAGTAGACAATCAACGCCATGTATCTCTTTGTCTGCATAGAAGAAGTTGTTAGTCCTGCTTCCTGAGGAATACTGTTTCGACTATCGCGATGAGTGCCATGCCGGTTATCGCCACACCTACTACCAGCGGGTCAGAAATTACTTTGACCCAGAGAAATCCGCCAAGCACCAATAAGTCAAGCATAATTGCTATGACCAGAATAAATAAATTTGCATGAATGTCTTTGCGTAAATAGCGCAGTATTCCCCAGTGTACAGCTATATCCATGATCAAATAGAAAATAATCCCCAATGCGGCAATTCGCGACAAGTCAAAAAATGCTGTCAATATCAGACCAAGAACAACCGTGTAGACAAGTGTATGTTTCTGGATGCTGCCCCGCATTCCGAAATGGCTGTGAGGCACCAGTTTCATTTCAGTGAGCATGGCGAGCATTCTCGATACTGCAAATATACTGGCAATAATACCGCCAGCTGTGGCCAGCATCGCCAGAATTACCGTAAACCAGAGGCCATAATCACCAAGTGCCGGTTTCGCAGCGGCAGCCAGGGAGTAATTTTTCGTTTCAATAATCTCACTCAGTGACAAATTGCTGGCCACTGCAAATCCGACTAAGGTATAAATCACAACACAAAAGGCAATGGAAATAGTAATGGCTCGGCCAACATTTCGATGCGGGTTTATTAGTTCCGAGCCACTATTGGTGATGGTAGTAAAACCTTTGAATGCAAGAATTCCTAATGCTGTAGCGGCAAGAAAGCCACTCAACGTAGAGCCAGAACCAGGTATTGGCTGGTTAAAATCTACCGCAATATTATCCGCAACCCATATGCCGGCCACACCAAAAATTAAGATGCCGCCTATTTTCAGAAAGCCGATAAAAGACGCCACACTTTGGATTAAGCTATTTGCAGATAAATTAATCAGGAAGGCGGCCAATAACAGGCCAACACCTAATACTGGAACCATTATCCCATAGTCGCCTGCATCAAAAAGCTGCAGCGTGTATGAACCAAAGGTTCGAGCCAGAAAGCTTTGTGCAATCACCATAGAGAAATACATCAGCAGCGCATTAAATGCTGTTGGGAGAGAGCTACCATAGGCTTTGTAGAGGTACATGCCAATTCCACCTGCCGAGGGGTAGGCATTAGACATTTTCACATAAGAGTAGGCGCTGAATGAAACAATAAGTGCGGCCGAGAGAAACGCCAGGGGGAAGAGCACCCCAGTCATTTCAGCCATTTGTCCGGTCAAGGCGAAAATACCGGCCCCAATCATCACGCCAGTTCCTAGAGCGATGGCGCCAATCAGTGTCAGGCTGTTTTCATGATATTTTGGTACTCTATCTTCTGAATGCTCCATAAAAATCTCCATTTAGTGGCAAACTTATCTTAACGCGCTTTATCGCTTGTTAAGAACTTATACTATGCAATACATATTGCACGAAAACACAATGGAAAAACGGTTATAAATTAATGTAATAAAGTAGTTATCAGTATCTTAATTTTTCTCAGAACAAAATACTGTAGCGCGCAATGTTTTTTTACTCATGGCATGATCTATTATTCTTATGCTGCTGTTCCAGAGTATCAAGTTCAGTTTCTTCAAAATAATGTATAAAAGCCCGTTTGAGCTTCTCACCCCAGCCAGTAGCCAGATTTTCACCTGTATTTTCAATGGTTGTTTCAATTTGCTCTATTGTTGCCTCTAATAAATCATACGTTATACGAATAGTATTCTTATCAAGAATAACTTCTTTGATGCCCATCATTTTTTTAAGAACAGCATGAATTTTTGTCGCAACATCATCGGGAATTGAGGCATCCAGTTTCAAAACTCGGCACCTGATAATACTATTCCCACTCTGTTTCGGAGAAGATTTTCCTGGCAAGCCAGTATATAAATGTGGATTCGCAGAAAAACGATCCTGACATTGTTGCGAACAAAACGAATATTCAATACCCAGGTATGAAAAAGCGAGCTGACCAATTTCGACTTCCATTTTACAAACAGGATCATGCACTGTATTTTTCTGATTCATATCACACCCACAATTCAAGTTCATAATGATTCAAAATAGCATTCAATATGTCACTCCGCGTAATCATACCAACTAATTTTCGTTCATCCATTACTGGCATTGAGCCAATGCGATCTTCAACAAAAAGCCGGGTTATATATCGAATATCTGTTTTACGACTTGCTGTTAATACCTGCGAAATCATAACATCACTGATTTTACTAGTTGAATTTTCTTCACTCGTACTACCTAATGTTCTGAGAACATCCCGATCAGAAATAATTCCCTGTAATTTATACTCCCGGTTAACAACTGGAACATGCCTGAATTTATGTTCATCAAATAATTTAAAAGCCTGTGCAATAGAATTCTCTGGCGATAAAGTAACAACGGGGGATGACATAATTTGCTCTGCAAAAACAACAGGTTTGTCAGCTTCAACAAAATGCTCGACTTGCTGGTATGAATGTTTAGCCAGTTTAGCATTATTATTTTCGGTCAGATTTATTCTTTTTTGAATGGCTTTATGTGCTGAATCTATCTCTTCAGTTTTATCGACACGACGTTTTTTAAACAGTTTGTCTGTTGTCATCAGTTCATGTGCTGTTCGTCCTTCAACGTAAAAAGTCATACCTGTCTACCATTTAATTTAAATTTTCATACCTGATACCGCATTCTAAATCGCTATTTGAACTGGCCGGGGACTTTTTAACTTCTTTTATCAGGCTTGTCTTATCATATCTTATAGAATCCAGATAAGGTTCCAACAACTTCATTGTTTGTTGCGAGGTGTTGTCCAATACCTTCAGGCCGCTATCCGTTGCAGGCCATAATATTTCAGGTAAATCCGGTTCAATGACAACAATAATCGCGTCACAACCACAGGGACATTGCCTAAAACTAATGGGATCATCTGATAAATACCAGGGACGTTGTTGATAAAGCAACATATTCAACACTTCAATCAAGCTCCATGGCTGCTGTAGTAGTTGTTTAATTCCTATATTGCCTTTATTGTGTCTGGCAACATGATGAATAATCAGAATATCAAGCTGATGTTTACAGCAAATAGCATCGGTTGGTGAAAGTTCAAGCAAGGCACCATCACAATATAGTTCATTATTAATTTGCACAGGCTCGTATAACAACGGCGCTGCCGCGCTCGCCACAATGCGTGGTGCAAGTTCACCCCGTTCAAAAAGAGTCTTGCAACCATGAAGTAAGTTTTTTGCCAGGGTATAAAAGGGAATTTTACAGTCTTCAAACTTTTTAACTTTAAGATGCTGGTAACAAAATGCCATGGCCATTCTGGTAGAGGACATTCCACTATAACCGCGGCCTTTACGGAAAAAAAATGAATAACCCATGCGTAAAAATGAAGGAGACCAAAATTGTTTTGGTGTGATTTTAGATAAGGCCGCTACCCATTCCTGAATAGAAGTCCCACTGGCATAGATGCCACCAACTACCGCGCCGGCACTACATCCCGCCATGGCTTTTACATTGACGCCCATTTTTTCAAGTGCCAGTAAGAAACCCGTGTGTGCATAAACACCGCGAACACCACCAGAACTCAATACCACGCCGACACGTAGTTTTGTTAATTTACTTTGTACAGACATATCATCTCTTTTATCCACAACGACACCATACACAACTACAGTTTATATGGTTACAACTTTTATCTTTACGTTGACTGCGATAACGCCACTTTGCTAACGGTAATAACAAATATTTAACACCACTTAAACCATAATGTTTTTGTAGCGCAGTGTGTGAATCTTTACTTGTCGACAATATATCTAAAAATAAACGATAACCCCGGTTACCTAACAAACTAAATAATGCTCGATTCACAATTGAAGCTTTTAATTGATCAGAAAATTCAGTCTGCCATAGCGTATTATAGTTCTCACCGTTTAATATACTTTGAGCCGCTAACATCCCGGATGTCATTGCATGACGCATACCAAAACCCCACAGAGTATCCTGAAAACCAGCTTGTTCTCCTGCTATTGGATGACCACCATGAACTGCCGATACAGGAATATGGAAATTTCCAGCGCCGCCATGCGATTGTGGGTTAATCATTTTTAAACCAACTAATCGTTCAAACGCAGCAACAGTACGCTTTACATAAAGCTGTTCATCTTTAAAACCAGAGAACATACAACTTTTTACCGTGCCTCGCCCATTCATAATCAACAAATAGGCATATCCTTTGGGTGCAATATGGTCATCACAGATTACCCAAAAACCATCTTCCCTGTCTGTTTCAAAATGATAACCTACCGCAATAGCATCGGCGGCTTTGGGGCCGATCGCAAGAATACCCGATCCCTTAATGTGTTTAAGTCGGCTATTAAAAATAACTTCAACGCCGAGTTCACGAGCCTGGTTAAGTAATGCTGTATCCAGACTACCCGGCCCCGGGCCACGTTCAAGAAGATAAAAAAAAGGCTTTTTTTCACTGGAAAGCTTGTAAGCTTTAGCTCTGTCATCAAAGGCAGTACCCTCATAACAGGGGAGATTTTCAAAATCTACGGATAAGCCATTCCCCTGCATCCATTGCAGTACATCCTGTTCGGTTGTCCAGTTTTCCAGTCCCTGAAAGTCGCCCTGAAACCGATAACCCACTTCTTTTCGTGCTTCATGCACTTGCACAGGAACCCCCTCTTTTGCCAATGTTATGGCTGCAGCCAAACCAGATGGCCCGGCACCTGCAATTTGAACAGGTTCTCCGGCTTGAAGTTTTTTTACGCTGTCAGTATTGTTTTTCATGATTCATTTATCCGAAATCAAGTTCGAAATCAAATTCTATCTAATGTGTCTTTCTCCATGTAAAATGCTCATAAACACCCGCCCAGTACATGCCAAACATAATCGCAAACAATAATTCCTCCAATGGCATGAATCCAATCATGGCACCGGATAGCGCAGACAAGTTCCACACTTTTTCAATGTATCCCGGTGCGCTCCATTCAAGGCCGAGTAAAAATATTACATAAAAAAACAGAAATATAATGCCACCTAACCATGTCTTGCGTTTTAAATCGGGGCGACACCAGACATTGGCAAGTGAGCCAATTGCCATTGCGATGATTGACGGATAAATTGGATTCCAGGGAAAAAAATACAAAAGTGGGAAGCTAACAAATGGTGCAGCAAGCGCTTTATAATGATGGCGATGCAGCGGTTGCTGACGCTCATGCTCCATCACCTTAACAGGAACCTGTTTATTTAACAGGTTATAAAATACGGCACCCAAACCTCCAATAGCAAAACAAAATATCAGGCTTTCAATATCAAAGCCGGTGCTTAAAGCAAGATCAAATAAACTGGGCGGACTCCAGTATTCCGGTACAAAAAGCGGCTCAGTCAAACCAAACGGTGTAGTAAACAGACTAGTCCACAGCATGGTATGTCGATATTGCGGGAAAGCTAAGTAGATCACCAGCCAGGGGATTAAAAAGGCACTCGCCCATAACAACCAGATGTACTGTTCATTTATCATTATGTAACAAAACCTCTATTATGTTTATGTTTTAACTTACTATAAACTATGCTTACAAATACTTAAGGTAATACAAATACAATTTTTCAAACATATTTTTAACCGAGATTAATTTTTTCGAGCGACGGGGGAAAATATTCCAGAAAGGTTGTTTGTCATCGTCGAACATATGTAACCACATTGCATCATTTTCCAGGTTCATAATACAGGAAAGTTCATGCCGGTAAGTATGTGTTGGCAGTTTTCCGTTTAACAATGCTTTTATATTTTTTGCCGCTGCTTGCGATCTCAATTGTGCCATGTGTGCCTGATGCGGCACCCACGGTGGTGGGTTTTCATGGCTTGCGCAATCGCCCGCGGCAAAAACATTTTGCAGACCTTTGGCTTGCCCAAATTTATCGACATCAATTTGTCCACCTTTTGACACCGGTAAACAGGAATTATGAACCAGCTCAGAACCCGTAATCCCAGGTGAAAAAAGCACTAAATCGGCTTTACGAAAAGCTCCATCTTGGTCAAGCATACCACCTTTAACAAACTCAACCGGCTCATACCCATAGTCAAGAATAAGCCCTCGTTCCTGAAGTCTGTCTGTAATTGCGCCTTTCTCATCAGGATCTATATTAGATGAGAAAAAATGAATTTCAAATTTGTCTCTTATCCCTTTCTCTTTCAATGCATGATCCAGCAGTCCCGCAGATTCATACATTTGCCCTGCACGGCCAGCAACAAAACCATCCTGCTTATTTATCTTGAATCCAAGATAAATAATAGCCGAGTCAAACTTTTCTAATTCTGAAACAAATCCTTCCATTGCATCAGGCCCGTCACAAGGTGAGAAAGTATGTTCTTCGGTTCCGGGAATATCATTTTTTAAAAATGCAGGACCTGTACCTAAAAATAACACATCATTTTTATAACTTGCATTACGCGATATAACAGTGCGTCCACCATCCTGAATATCAGTCACCACATCATCGATGAAATGAATATTTCGTCGTCTCAGAAATGGCCGGATATCAATTGTTATTTGTTTTTTATTTTTTTTGCCTGTAATAAATTCCGGCAGAGCAGGAAAATAAACAAACTGACCATTACCAATAACTGTAATCTCATAGCGAGAATACAGCCTGCGAAAGAAATACGCAAAAAAAGGAAACATTGGTAAAGTCAGAAAGTATTGTATTAAAAATAATGATGCAAAACCGTTACCGACAATAATTATTTTTTTCTTTTTCATTATTTTGTTCCGTTATAAATTTTTTAATACACGCAATTTGTTAGCTCAAAGTAACATTTGTATTTATGAGATTGCTTCACCCTGAAAAACAGGGTTTGCAATGATAATGTAATCTCTTTTTTATATCGTTATTTCTTTACGCTGTTAATATTGCTAATCTTTAGCACATTTAACGACACAGACGTTATATATCGATACCCAGATTAAGGCGAAGTACCAGCCATAGGCATAGCTTTCGATCACACCAAGAAAGAAACTTTTCCAGCTCAACCAGACAAAACCCGGTAAAAGTTTTTGCCATGCCTGAAACATGGCATGTTCAGGAAATAGCAGGTCAAAACCAACACACAATGAAAAAGAAATGGCTAAAAACAGACTTGTGGCATGTCCCACAGCGATAAGTGAAATTCGTTGATTCATGATGACTCTCCTTGTTGTTGTGAATGTAAAAAATTTTGCGGACTGGCTTCAAATTTATCCAGACAATTTCGGGAACAAAAACGATACAGTGATCCTTCATGCATCATCCCGTAACCTTTGTCTGTATCAACTTTCATTCCACAAACAGGATCAATGTGATTAGGAGTGGTGTTGTCTGTTTTATTTTTTTCAGCATCGTGATCATGGCTTCCATGAATCATATGTGCACCACAACCGTAACGCATCATAAAATAAAACAATCCCGCAAATATCAATAATGAGAGTAGTCCATCCATATTATTTACCTCCTATATATTTGGTTTTAATCAATTATCAAAGTTCCCCTTCGACCTTCACATAAAGAAAATTTTTCCATTGGTTCATCGGTGGAAAAAACATGGGTGTCCGAGATGCATACTCCTGATAAGATTGGTTAAATTTTTGTTTCACAGCAGCTTCTTCGGAACGAGATAAATGCACATACGCATAGATCAGAATCGGCGCCATAATAACCGTAAGCAATGTCGGCCATTGAATCAGAAAACCCGTGATAATCAGAAACAAGCCCGTGTATTGCGGATGTCTCGCATACGCATAAACGCCATCGGTCACAAGTTTGTCATGTGCGCCGTGAATCTGTCGCCAGCCTTTGGACATTAATGTATAGCCTGCTATTAGAAATAATAAACTTAGACCCATAACAATTATCCAGGCAAGAGTTGACCCACCAAATACAACAACCCATAAATGTCCGTACATATGGCTAAATGGTTGCAATACCGGATATGCTTCACCTAACCAGCCGGTTAATAAATATATTGTCAACGGGAAGCCATACATCTCGGTAAACAAGGCAACCAGAAAAGCAGTCACAACACCCATATTTCGCCATTCTTTTATTTTTTTAGGTTTTATAAAACTTAAAATAAAGAACAAAAACAATCCTATATTAAAAGCAGCGATAACCCACATTCCATACGCATATTCTTCTGACATCACATTCTCCTAATGTTGGTAAATATCATCCCGACGCAAAGGGATACTCAATGCCTGGTGGGCATGCCCCGTGAGTAACTGGTAAACATTAATGCTGCCTTGATTAAAATAGTAGGCAGAACCTGCCATATACAAACGCCATAATCGATATGTCGCTTCCGAAGATTCGGCTATCGCCGACTCACGATTTTGTTCCAGCGCACGCACCCAGTGACGCAGGGTCATGGCATAGTGGCGCCGCAAACTCTCAACATCGAGCACTTCAAAACCCGCCTCTTCCATCGCCCGGCTAACATCGCTAATGCGGGCCAGTTCACCATCCGGAAACACGTAATGATTAATAAAGCGGGTAAGATCAGTTTTTTGCCAACCCGTGTCATTGGTAATGCCATGATTAAGGAATAAGCCACCGGGTTTGAGCAATGACTTGACGGTGCCAAAATAAACTGGGAAATTTTTCACTCCGACATGCTCAAACATACCCACGCTAACAATACGATCGTACTGAATATCCATCGGCATATCACGATAGTCACGCAACTCAACCGTCACCTGATCCTGTAGTCCCAGCTCTCGAATACGTTGTTGCGCATATTCATATTGCTGCTGACTCAGGGTGATGCCATGACTCGTCACGCCATAATGTTTTGCTGCCCAACATACCAACGCACCCCAGCCACAGCCAATATCAAGTAAGTGTTGCCCCGCTTGCAACCGCAGCTTGCGACAAATGTGATCAAGTTTATCGCTCTGTGCATCTGCCAGTGACTGCTGTTCATCACTGAAATAGGCGCAGGAATAAATCATCTGTGGATCTAACCAGAGTTTGTAAAAATCATTGCTGACATCGTAATGATGGGAAATACTGGCCTGGCTGTTGCGGTGGGCTTCTTGACTCGCTCGCTTCTGTCTTGCCTCGTCATATTCAACAGTGCCGCGCAAACGAAGCACATTGAATAACAACGACAACTGTGTACGAAGTGGTATATGTAATTTCTGCATCCATGGAGCCAGATCAAACAGGGCTTCCAGCTCACCATCAATGTCAATGCCACCACTGAGATAGGCTTCACCGAGTTTTACCATATCCCGTTTCAGTAACAGTTCACGCAATACAGCTGCTTGCCTGAACACCAGGGAGCATTTAGTTTGCGGGCCATCATTCAACATCCAGTCATCCCACAAACGTATACTCGTGGAACCTCGGTAACTTTCAAGCAGTGTAGAGATCATGTGCTGAGCCAGTTTTGCTGAAACATGATTCGCTTGCTTTGTAGCAGGGACTTTGTTGATATTTTGCATCTTTAAATAATGCATAATCTGCCTCCTAATCTAAAGCTCTACCCTATTAATTTATTGTTGCAGACGTGCTAGTGGAGCCATTAAAAAAGGACCCACCAATGCCATCGCTATCGCCATTAACAATCAAATTAGGTGAATGTCTAATCTGATATTGTTCAACGAGCTCAGGGTTTTCTTCTGCAAATTTAACTTCACAATCAATGCCCAGGTCTGATAGCTCTTGTTTTAAATTTGTGCAATGGCTACAACCTTGAGTGGCAATAATGAATATATCCATTGGTTTTCTCCTTACATTTATACAATTAGTCTGTTAAATACGTGAATTCAGATCGCACTTAGAACCTGAATTTACGATATTTTTTATTTACACATTAATGTGTATGTGGCGTCTTATCATGATCACTTATAGTTTCCCTGGAGCTTTTCGGGCCTGGCATGTCAATGCTAGAATGGTTGTCCTCATTTTTACTTACTTCATGAGTATCTTCATGGTCATCACCTTTGTGCGTATGTTTACCACTCGCAACGAGTTTCTGATACTGCGTAACGGTCATCGTATCCAAAGCAGAAACAAGCGCTATCATGTCCCAGATTTGTTCGTCACTATTATTGTGTCCCCACCCTGGCATACCTGTCATTTTTATACCGTTTTTTATCACCCAGAAAGTTTCATTTGGTTTATCCGCAAAATCGGCATTTTTATACAGTACAGGTGGTTTTGGATTTAAACCTTCATACAACTCGGAGGAATCAACACCCGGAGCCAGGTGGCACTGCGTGCACATCGCGTCATAATTAGCAGCACCACGATTAATACGTGCAGTATCAGCAAGGTTTGGTGTTTTCAACGTTTCTGCTCGCACACTAATGGAACGGTTACGTACTAACTCAAGAAAGGCGTTGGTTATCGCCCAATGTTTGTCACTTGCAGAAACATTAAAAACACCAAACCAGATAAATATAAATCCAGCAACTATTACAACCACAGCCAGACTCAATATCTTTTTAATACCAGACATACTTGTTACTCCTTACGTTTTTTTATTAAATTAAACTCAAACTACTCAAGCCGCTTTCGCAGCATATTATTCGTTAACGATGGCCATTTGGTGTGCTTCACCCGCTGGCAACTTAATAGTATTAATTACTTTTAATGTTTTTTGATCTACAACCCAGATAATCGGTTTTTTACGGCTTGAGACATAAACTTTTCCTGCCCCTTTAATTGTATTCAGATGGTAAGGGGCCGGTGATAGCTGAAGTTCTTTTTTTGTACCTGAAACCGTGTCGATAGCAACCAGTTTATTTTCTTTCTTGCTACTCACAAATAATGTTTTTCCATCATCACCGATATCAAGACCATGAACTGCTTTACCTATCTTGTAAGTTTTAATAATTTTTCCTGAAGCTACTGATACGACAGACACTTTACCCGCTCTTGGATTACTAACATAAATTGTTTTTTGATCACCGGAAAATGCAATATGTTCTGGCGCAGCACCTGATTCTATTTTTCGTTTTACTTTCCAGGTTGTTAAATCAATTTCACTTATCGAGTTGTTACCTGTATTACTCACATAAGCAGTTTTGTTATCTTTTGTAATTAATGTGTAATTAGGAACAGGACCAGTTTTCACCGTCTTAATCACTTTATTTTCTTCTAAATCAACAACACTGATTGAACCGTGCATACCATGGGTCGATAAAACATATTTCCCATCAGAGGTAATCGCCTGGTGATGTGTCCAGCCCGCCACGGGAATAGTTGACATTACATGACCGTGTGCCGGGTGAATAAAAAATAATTTACTATTTGGCGCATCTTTAGCTTCACCTTTTTTAAGCGGTGTTTCCTTTAAGCTGCCTGCAATCAAGTACTCACCATCAGGCGTTGCTACTAAGCCATGAGGATTATCCACACCAGTATAAGTGGCTGTAATTTCATCTGTTGCGGCATCCACTTTTATTACCTGGTTAGCTGAACCTAAGGGGATATAAACACTAGGGCCAGCTAATAAAGTACCTGTAAAAAACATACTTACACTAGTTATAATCATAAAAATGTTTTTATTTTTTATTTCAATTACTCCTTGTATTAATTTAACTTACTTAGTAAACGTTTTAAGCATATAACGAATAATTTCAAGTAAATCATCATCCGTCAGGTTAGGGTTACCACCTTTAGCTGGCATACTCACTCCAGTTTTTTGTATACCAAGCTTTAATCGTGTCAATAATTTTGATTCCTCAATCTTTGACCATTGCAGGTTTTCCTGCAGATCTGAAACGCCTGGCATAGTTCCACTTCCATCCTCTGCATGACAAACCATGCAATTTTTCAGATATAAATCTTCAGCTGAAACTGACGCATAGGAAAATGATGGAAATAATAAAACTAAATATAGTGATATAATTTTCCTCATCATATTAGCTCCTGAACAATTTAATTCTCAAGCTCTTTACGACGACGTTCATATTCTTCTTCATCGATCTCACCACGCGCATAGCGTTTTTTTAGAATTTCAAGTGGACTCTCATTTGCTGAAGATGAGTTTCCTGAACTTCCACCGATGATGTTCTGAAATAAAAAAAACAATCCAGCGATGATTAATATCCAGAAAATCCACATAAAACCACCTCCAAAAAAATGTCCTTCTCCACTCATCATAACTTCCTCCTTTTCGTAAATTGTTCTAATTATTAATAGCTTGTGTAAACAGTTGCACGGTTATTTTTATCTATTGCCAGAACGTTATATTTATCTTTTCTATGTCCTTCCATACCAGGAGAGCCCATTGGCATACCGGGAACGGATAAACCTTTAATATCGGGTTTATCTTTGAGCAGCTTTTTAATATCAGAAGCAGAAACATGCCCCTCGATAAAATAATTACCAACCTTTCCTGTATGGCATGACTGGAATTGACGTTTAACACCAAATGTTTTTTTAATGGGTTTCATATTTCGATAATCTTTGGTTTTAACGTTAAAACCTTCTTTTTTTAAATGATCAACCCATTTTTTACAGCAGCCACAAGTTGGGCTTTTGTAAACCATAATATCTTTTGCTTGTGCAGTTTGACTCATAATACCAAAGCCAGCATAAATGCTGATTGCAAAAACTGCGATAACATATGAAATCATTCTTGATTGTCTCTTCATAATATAATTCCTGATTAAATTAATTTGTTAGTTTTATTTTAATTTTCCTTTAAAATACTTTGCTGTTTCCACAACAAGAATACAGCCGGAAGTACAACCAATGTTAGTAATGTTGCACTCACCATTCCACCTACCATAGGAGCTGCAATGCGACGCATCACCTCTGAACCCGTACCACTCCCAAGCATAATAGGTAATAAACCCGAGATGATTGCAGCAACGGTCATCATGATAGGACGAACTCTTAATAATGCACCTTCGATAACTGCATTGCGTAACTCTTCAATAGTTAAAGAATGTCGACCTTCGATCTTATTCTGCAATCTTTTATAAGCCTGGTTTAAATACACCAGCATTATCACACCAATTTCCACGGCGACACCTGCTAGTGCAATAAAACCAACACCAACAGCAACCGACATGTTGTAATCGAGGATATAAAGTAACCAAAAGCCACCGACCAATGCTAATGGCAAGGTGCCCATAATAATTAACACTTCAACCATATTGCGGAAGTTTAAATACAGTAACAACACAATAATGACTAAGGTAAATGGTACAACGATGGAAAGACGCTCTTTGGCGCGAACAAGGTATTCATACTGCCCCGACCATGAAATAGAATAACCCGCGGGTAATTTTACTTCTTCACTAACTACCCGTTGTGCTTCTTCGACATAAGATCCTAAATCTCGCCCATCGATATCGACAAAGGTCCAACCATTGGGTCGTGCATCTTCACTTTTGATCATGGCAGGGCCCAGTTCTGTTTTCACATCTGCCACTTCACTTAAAGGTATGCGTGATCCAGTATTAGTGACAATGGGCAAGTTACGTAAGTCTTCAACTGAATCACGCAAATCCCGAGGATAGCGAACATTAATCGGGTAACGTTCCAGACCTTCTACGCTTTGAGCCACGACCATACCGCCAACCGCCGTTTTTACCACGGCATGTACATCTGCAATATTAAGCCCAAAGCGTGATGCTGCTACACGATCGACATCAACCGTGACATATCGTCCACCGGCAACACGTTCTGAAAACGCTGAAACTGTACCGGGAACTTTAACTACCACCTCTTCAATACGCTTACCGATATCTTGTAAAACTTTCAAATCTGGCCCGGCGACTTTAATGCCAACCGGCGTTTTTATACCGGTTGCCAACATATCAATACGTGTTTTAATCGGCATGACCCAGGCATTGGTTAATCCCGGGAATTGTATTAAGCGATTAAACTCTTCGCGTAATTTTTCCCGTGTCATTCCTTCACGCCATTCACTTTTCGGTTTAAATTGAATGGTTGTCTCGATCATTGTTAACGGCGCAGGATCAGTTGCCGTATCGGCTCGACCAATTTTTCCGAACACACGTTTTACCTCGGGTACCGTTTTAATTAACTTATCCGTTTGTTGTAATAACTCCTGAGCTTTACCGACAGATACTCCCGGAAAAGTTGTTGGCATATACATTAGATCGCCTTCATCCAGATCTGGCATAAACTCTGAACCAATGTTCATCATTGGCCAAATACCAGCCATCACTAATACCAACGCAGCAGCCAAAACCGTTTTTGGTTTATCCAGAACATAATGAATAAATGGACGATAAACTTTAACTAAAAACACATTAACCGGGTTTTCATGTTCAGGTTTAATTTTTCCCCGAATAAAATACCCCATTAAAACAGGCACCAGGGTAATCGCTAAACCTGCTGCTGCTGCCATGGCAAACGTCTTTGTAAAGGCCAATGGTGCAAACAGTTTTCCTTCTTGTGCTTCTAAGGTAAACACCGGTAAAAAACTCAATGTAATAATCAGTAACGAGAAAAAGAGAGGCGGCCCTACTTCCATGGTAGCCTCTCGCATAATGCGCCACCTGTTTTCATCAGTCAGCGCCTCTTTCTCAATATGTTTATGTACGTTTTCTATCATTACGATAGCAGCATCAACCATTGCGCCGATCGCAATTGCTATCCCGCCTAATGACATAATATTCGCATTCATACCTTGCTGATACATAATCATGAAAGCAACCAGGATACCAATGGGCAAACTTACGATAGCAACCAGTGCAGAACGTATATGAAAAAGAAAAACCATACACACCAGGGCAACAACAATAAATTCTTCAACCAGCTTTGAGTTTAAATTATCAACGGCGCGATTAATTAATTGCGAACGGTCATAGGTTTCAACAATTTCTACACCTTTTGGCAAACCATTCTTTAACTCTTCAAGTTTTTCTTTAACATGTTTTATTGTTTTTAAGGCATTTTCACCGTAGCGCATAACAACTATGCCACCCACCACTTCACCTTCACCATCAAGCTCTGCCATACCACGGCGCATTTGTGGCCCAAAGCGAATATCAGCAACATCTTTTAGTAAAATAGGAGTACCGCGTTTATTAACACCGATAGGTATGCGACGCAGATCATCCAGTTCATCGATATAGCCAGTTGCCCGGATCATATACTCTGCTTCCGCCATTTCAATAACGGAACCACCCGTTTCCTGATTTGCATTTTTTATTGCCATGCGAACCTTATGTAACGGAATGTTATAAGCACGTAAGCGATCCGGATTGAGTACAACCTGGTATTGCTTAACCATACCACCCAATGTTGCAACTTCTGACACACCAGGAACGGTTTGCAATTCATATTTTAAAAACCAGTCTTGCAAGCTACGTAACTGTGCCAGGTCAGTTTTGCCGGTCGGATCTTTTAACGCATATTCATAAACCCAACCGACTCCTGTCGCATCGGGGCCAAGTGCAGGACGTGCTTCGGGTGGTAAACGGCTTGCCACCTGGCTTAAATATTCAAGTACACGTGAACGTGCCCAGTATATATCTGTACCATCTTCAAAAATGACATAGACATATGAGTCATTAAAAAAAGAATAACCCCGAACGGTTACCGCACCGGGAACCGATAACATTGCCGTAGTTAAAGGATAGGTCACCTGATCTTCGACAACACGTGGCGACTGGCCGGGATAGGTTGTTTTAATAATTACCTGGACATCAGATAAATCAGGAATAGCATCAAGCGGGGTATTTTTTACCGCAAAGATACCCCCGACAAGTAATATAACGGTCATCAACAAAACCAGGAAACGATTTGTTAGTGACCAGTCAATAATTTTTGCAATCATTTTCAGTCACTCCTACATTTTTGCTTTCGTTATAGATTTAACAATGTAGCCGTTTTTACTTTTTTCCAGTTCAAACTCAACCTTGTCGCCTTTATTTAAACCTTTAAGAGATAAATTTTCTTTTATCTCAAAATCCATCACCATGTCAGGCCAATCCAGGGCGGGAATAGGATCATGCGCCATATTTATTTTGTTCTCCCCGGGCATGAGTTCTTTTAATATGCCTGTACCCATGATCTTTTCAGACTTAACCAAATCTGCTTTCATATCTGCCATTCCGTCATTCATTATGGGATCATTTGCAGATGACATTCTTGCAATGCTGGCTTTTAAACTGGCTTCTGAATCAATCAGGAACTGGCCGGAAGTAACGACCTTTTCGCCTACCTTCAAGCCATCTATAATTTCAATAAACTCACCTGATTCAATTCCTGCGGTTACTTCTCGTGGTTGAAAACGTCCTTTACCAACCGAGAGAATAACGCGTTGATCATTCCCGCTACGAATCAATGCTTCACGAGGAATGACCATTACCTCACGTTTGGCACCACCGTATATTGTAACGTCTGCGAACATGTTTGGTTTTAATGCTTCATCTTTATTATCGAATCGTAAACGAACTTTTAGTGTTCTGGTTTTTGGATCAAGACTTGGATAAATATATTCAACTTCACCTTCCCAGTTACGGCCAGGTAAATAAGATAAAGAAACTTCTGCCGATTGACCCAGCTTCACCCAATCTGCCTGACTTTCAAATACCTCGGCTAGTAACCAGACACTCGATAAATCAGCCAGGCTCATAACAAGCTTGGCTGGCATAACAAACATACCCTCACGAATATTCAGTTTTGCAATAATGCCATCCTGCTTTGCATATACTTTGACATATTGGTTTGCTTTTCGAATTTTATTCAAGCGGGTTATTTGAGAATTGGAAATACCTAGCGCGATTAAGCGTTCTCGTGATGCACTTGTAAGCCCCTTATGGCCGCTACGTAATGCTTGCAAGTATTCTTCTTGTGCATTCACCAGCTCTGGTGCATAAACTTCAAATAATAATTGACCTTTTTTTACACGTTCACCTTCTGACTTAACATAGAGTTTTTCTATCCAACCTTTAGTGCGCAAATGCAGATGGGAAATTTTGTTCTCGTCAAAACCTACATAACCAACCGTATCAATACGGCGCCACAATTTATCTCTTTGTACGTAGGCAGTGCGCACACCCATGTTATTTTCAACTGCAGCCGATATTTTCACGGTAATACCATCTTCACCATCATCATAAACAGGCACTAAGTCCATTCCCATCGGTGACTTACCGGGTTCATCACGACGATAATTAGCATCCATCGGTGCAACCCAGTAGAGAATTTTCTTCTCCTTCTTTTCTTCAGCTTCTTTTTTAATTAAATCCATCCCACATATTGGACAATTCCCTGGTTTGTCTCGAATAATTTGTGGATGCATTGGGCATACATAAGTTGGATCAAGATGCTTACTTGCATGCTCAACGGCCGTTTCTTTTTTATCCGCTTCCACCATATCCATGTTTTCATCTTGCTCACTGCATGCGGTTACAAAAATAGCCATCAGCGATATTAAAATGATATTTAGCTTATTCATGAAACTTCTCCACTAAAATAAAGTAGTTGTGCCTGTGTTTTTTTATGATCAACATCCAAACGTAATGCACGTAATTGTGTTTCTAACTCTATAATCTGCGCTCGCATTAACGAGCTAAAATCACCTCGCCCACTCTGGTATGAATATAAAGCCGCCTTGGTGTTTTCAATGGCCTTAGGAACCAATATGGTTTTATACTTTTGTAAGCGCAAAGAGAGTTTATTTACTTTTGCTATGTTTGATTGCCACATTTTATTTAATTCGCGCATACGTTCTTGACGAGAAGACAAGGCACCGTTTAATCTAGATTTACTTGCGGCAACTTTTTTGTCCTGCTTATCTGCGGTAAATAAAGGTAAATCAAAAAGCACCATTGCAGAGACAAAATCTGCTCTTTCCGTTCCGTTTATTGCTGCTTCACGTTTGCCGTAAGTTAAATCAAGCATCCAGGAAGGCTTATAACTTTGCTTAGCGAGTTCAACATTTTTTTCACTCGCCTTAATCATAGCCTGTTCCATTCCCATCAAAGGGTGAGTTTCAAGCCAGGTGTTGTCATTTTTGTTTATAGTAAATAACGGTAATGTTTCATTAAGAGCAGTATTATAAAAATCATCACCCAGATACTTAGCCAGTTTTGCCCGGGTAATTTCAAGTTGAGTTTTAATTTTTAATTCACGGTCATCTAGCATGCCTAGTTCAAGTTCAGAACGAATTACATCCTGTTGCTTTTGCCTGCCGGCGGCATATTGTTGTTTAGTCACTAAAACGAGTTTACTAAACAATCCCCGGTTCTTACTTACTACTCTTTCTGCATTTAGCCAGTAATAAAGTTCAAGCCAGGTTTGCCGCACATCCCGGATTACCTTGCGACGCTGGTTTTCAGTCTTCGCTTTCTCAGCCGCAGACATACTAATGGCGCGTTGTGATTTTATTTCCAGGCTATTTCCCCGTGGAAACATTTGCTGAATACCCAGTTGTAGCTGGGTCATTGGCTCCTGGTTTCGCTTAAAGGTATCCGTTGGAAAATTCATCATTCCTAGCTTGATCCTCGGATCAGGCAAGGTATCTGCTGCTATCGACTGATCTCGATAGGCATCACTACGCGATTGGTATAGATTAATTAATGCATCACGTTCAAGCGCAGTTTCTACCGCATGCTCTATGGTTAATAATTTTTCGGCATGAACAGTAAAACTACTAAGCAGCATGACACTTGTTATTAATTTAACTAACTTGGCAAAAGTCGCCATGGGGTATTCCTCAAAAAATGTTCCGGTCGATAGTCGACCAATAACTAAACAATTAATAGCTTCGACAATTTCCGAAGCAATGAGGATTAAACGCGGGGAGGTCTTAAGAGATTATTTTGTGATATGCCACTTAACGTTAAATGGCTTGAATGAAAAACAGGTGGCTGAGAAAAAAAGTTCTTTTCAAAATTCTGGCTTGGTAAAATGCTTATGCTTAGCGCTTGCGGACAATCACTGCAATTTTGGCAATTATGTGCATCTAAACTTTGCTCGGCACAACAATCCTTTTCAACAAGCTGCTTGTCCATTGCATGCATACAACCATTTTCAGCCTTTTCAGCTTGTTGCATGCTCATCTGCATTTGTGCACTTTCTACATTGGCACTGATCAACTGCACTGGTAACAGGGTAATCGCCATTATAGTGAGGTATGTCAGTGCTTTTTTCTTCATAGTTCTGAGCTTAATTGAATATTTAGCTGTCTGCAATGTTATAGTTTGACAAGATTTTAGTAAAAAGTTCTCTTATATCCAGCGTTTTCATTAATTTTTAAAACTTTTCTGCCTGCTATCAAAGCTGGCAGTTCATATCTATATGCCCTTGACCATTAAAAATCCGTGTAAGGACAGCTAATTCACGGGCCTTTGTTCACTCTAAAATTAGCTAAACAAGGTATGAATCTCCTCTAATTAACTGGTAAAATTGCCGATTCCCTTTTGTTAAAATAGCAAGATATATAAGGTTTTAAATAATGAAAAAGCCAATCGTCGGCGTAGTGATGGGCAGCAACAGTGACTGGAAAGTAATGAGCCAGGCCTGCGAAGTCCTTAAAGATTTTGGTGTTCCTTTTGAGTCAAAAGTTGTATCCGCTCATCGTACACCGGACTTGTTATTCGAATATGCAGAAACGGCCGCTGAGCGTGGAATCCAGGTGATTATCGCGGGTGCTGGTGGCGCTGCACATTTACCGGGTATGTTGGCTTCTAAAACTATTGTGCCTATTCTAGGTGTTCCAGTGACATCACGGGCGCTAAAAGGGCTGGACTCTCTTTTATCGATAGCGCAAATGCCCAAGGGTATTCCTGTGGCCACTTTTGCCATCGGTGAGCCTGGCGCAGCCAATGCAGGCTTATTTGCCGTGTCGATGTTGGCCAATATGGAAGAAAAATACGCGAAAAAGCTCAATACCTTCCGTAAAAAGCAGCGTACCAAAGTTCGCGCCATGAAACTGCCAAAAGTATGAAAATCCTGCCTGGCAGCACTCTAGGAATGCTCGGTGGCGGCCAGTTAGGCCGTATGTTTACCGTTGCTGCCCGCACCATGGGCTATGAGGTCGTGGTGCTTGATCCAGATAAAGAGAGCCTAGCGGGTAAGTTAGCGACTACTCACTTACATGCAGATTATTCTGATCAAACCGCGCTCGATCAAATGGCAAAAAGCTGCGACGTGGTCACCACCGAATTTGAAAATGTCCCGGCCTCGATACTCGAAACACTCGCCAAAAACAGCCCGGTACGTCCGAGTGCGCAAGCCCTGAGCATCACCCAGGATCGCATCCACGAAAAATCGTTTTTAAAAGACAACGGCTTTCCGACCGCAGCTTTTGCCATTATCCACTCACTCGAAGAGCTAAACGAACAGATTAGCTCTATCGGAGCGCCGGCAATCTTAAAAGTCTCCCGTTTTGGTTATGATGGCAAGGGGCAGTTCAGCATTAAAAATGAAGCAGAAACTGAACAAGCCTGGCAAACCCTGCAAGGTGAAGCCTGTGTTTTAGAGCAACGTGTGCCGTTAGACATTGAACTATCCGTGGTACTTGCGCGTGGCTTTAATGGCGAAGTGGTCACCTACCCTGTTGCAGAAAATATTCATGAAGGCGGTATTCTTGATACCAGCGTGGTTCCGGCGCGCATTGATGCTGTTCTGGAAGGCAAGGTCATTTCAATGGCAAAAGACATTGCCAGCGCGTTGGATTACGTTGGTGTCATGGCCGTTGAGTTCTTTATTTCTGATGGCCAGTTACTGGTTAATGAAATTGCACCACGACCTCATAATAGTGGTCATTACACCTTGGATGCCTGTGTCACCAACCAGTTTGAACAACAGGTACGTGCGGTATGTGGCTTGCCACTCGGTGATACCACGCTGTTATCACCGGTTGTGATGATTAATATGCTGGGTGATATCTGGCATGATGGAAAAGAGCCTAAATGGCACAAACTGTTAGATCACTCTAACGTGAAACTCCATTTGTACGGTAAACGTGAAGCACGCCCTGGAAGAAAAATGGGACACTTTAACGTGCTCGCCAGTAATATAGAGGATGCCTTAAAGCTGGCTGAAAATATTAAACAGCAATTAAGTGAAGCAGAATAAAAAACAAGCTGTCATTGCGAGGAGGCACGACGAAGCAATCTCCTGCAAAATCATATTAACATTGAGATTGCCACGTTCACTTTGTTTACTCGCAATGACAGCATTCTCTAAATATTACTGAGTTTTCATATACAAGATGCAACAACCAGAAACCATTATTGATCTGATTCGCCACGGTGAACCTGAAGGTGGTCGCGCCTATCGCGGGCATTCTATTAATGATCCATTAACTGAAAATGGCTGGCAGCAAATGTGGGACGCAGTTGGTGAAGATGCACCCTGGGATCAAATCGTCACCTCGCCTCTAGAACGCTGCCAGGCGTTTGCCGAAGCATTAATGGATGTCTATAGCATTCCCTGTGAAACAGAAGATAACTTTAAGGAAGTAGGCTTTGGCAGCTGGGAAGGAAAAACCCCGGATGAAATCAAAGAAAAAAATTTGAAAGAATACCAGGATTTTTATAACGACCCGGTAAAATGCAGGCCGAAAGGATCTGAACCGTTAAAACAATTTATTAAGCGGGTAACAACGGCTTACGATAAAGTCATTGAAAAACATCAGGGCAAACATATATTAATCGTGGCACATGCCGGGGTAAATCGTGCCATTATTGCAAATGCACTACATGCAGCCCCGATTGGGCTTTATAGAATTAAGGTTAACAACGCAGGGATCTCAAGACTGAAGAATGATCAGCTAGGTAACCACCTGCTTTACCATAATGTGCAATTGGCCGATATGGCGGCAAAATAAAGATTAGCTAAATAAGAACGCAACGATGTTAACCGATAAAGAAATTAAAAAACTACGCGAAGATATTGTTTTTAACGAAACCTTATCTGGTATTCCTTTCGTGTTTCATAGCACCTGGGGCATTTTTTCACCGCGTAATATTGATGAAGGTACTTTAATGTTATTAAAGTATCTTGAAATCAAGGAGACTGACGACTGTCTCGATTTAGGTTGTGGCTATGGCCCTATTGGTTTAACCATGGCAAAGCTTGCGCCTAAAGGGTCAACCACGCTGGTAGATAAAGATTTTAAGGCCGTTGAGTACAGTAATAAAAATGCTGAACTTAACCAGGTGAAAAATGCTGAAGCCTTGTTAAGCAATGGTTTTGATCAAATTAGTAAACGAAAATTTGATATCGTGGTTTCTAATATCCCGGCAAAAGTAGGCAATGAAATGTTAAGTTTATTTTTACATGATGCTTACCAACAAATGAAACCGGGTGGAAAAATTTATGTCGTCACTATTACCGGTTTACGCAAATATATTAAACGTAATTTTGAAGAAGTTTTTGGTAATTATAAAAAACTTAAACAAGGTCCAAACTATACCGTTGCCATGGCAACAAAATAATTTTTATGCAATTTGAAATACAAGAGGTTCACAGTGAATAGCTTAGAAAATACGGTACGTGAAAAATCATTATCAGTTATGGGACAGATGATATTCTGGAGTAGGTGGTTACAGGCACCACTTTATCTGGGGCTTATCGTTGCTCAAGGTGTATACGTTTACCTGTTTATGGTTGAGCTAACGCACCTGGTTACGGGTGCAGATGAGCTCGGGGAAACGGGCATCATGTTAATGGTGCTCGGCCTAATCGATGTAGTGATGATTGCAAACTTATTGATTATGGTTATTATTGGTGGTTATGAAACGTTTGTTTCCCGGTTAAACCTTAAAGAACATCCTGATCAACCCGAGTGGTTATCACACGTTAATGCTGCCACCATGAAAATTAAATTGGCTATGGCTTTAATTGGTATTTCTTCAATTCATTTATTGAAAACATTTATCAATGCTGAAAATATGACTGAAGCAACTATGAAATGGCAGGTCATTATCCACATGGTCTTTATTATCTCGGCTATTGCTATGGCGTACACCGATCGCATAATGACTAAAACTCTCTTAGATGCACATGGTAAAGAGCACTAATAAATTATTCCATCTAACAGATACAAAAAAAGCCCGGTTTACACCGGGCTTTTTTATAAATTAAATACTTTTTTGTTACTTACAAATTGCATAATCGTTCTTTGTCTCCAATACAGCTAATGCCATTTCTGCCTGGACAAAACCATTAGCCGCTGATTTTTTCCACCAGCGAGAAGCTTCACAGGTCCGGCTGGACATACCGATACCATTAGCATACAAGGCACCTAAATTAAATTGCGCCACGGCATCGCCTCCGATGGCTGCCATACGCCACCATTTCAAGGCTTTTTCCAGGTCAGGCTTAATTGAACCCCGGCCCGATGCATAAACAATACCCAGGTTATACTGTGAATCTGTGTTGCCCGCGTTCGCCGCACGTTTCCACCAGGTAATGGCTTTGGCTATATCAGCCTTTACGCCGTTGCCCTGTGCATAAGCGACTGCCACGTTGTGTTGCGCAATATCAATGCCTGCGCTGGCTGCCTTTTTGTACCAGTGAAAAGAAACATTCTCGTTCTTAGCCACTCCCAGTCCAGCATCATACTGTGTCGCTAATAAATACTGCGCTTGTACATGCCCATTCTCTGCCAAAACAGCCAGCAAACGGGCAGAATAAGCGTAATCCTGGTTATCAAAAGCAATCTTTGCTTGAGAGAAATTGGCTTGCTGATACTGATAAGAATACCCGACTTCATGAGAATACGATGCTTTAAAACTCGCACCCGAGGCGAATATATTTTGTGATGCAAATAAGCTACTTAAGAAAAGCAAGACAAGAAATGCAAAATAATAGTCTCGATATAAGTTCGATTTTTTTAAGGTTTTAACCTTAGTTACTGCTCTATGTGTCTTTGGCACAGACATTGAGATTTCCCCCATATTGGAAGAATTCCATTTCAACAAATCCTCTTCAGAGCCTTAAATTGCATCACTTAAGAATCGCTCTATTAAAATTATCGACCCGATGTCGGCAGTCTTTAACGAATTTATTTGCCTTTTAAAATCATAGAGTTAAAATGAATTATTCACCTTAAGAATTAATAAATAATATGACAAAATCTGACCCAGAAACAGTTGGTAACACTTCACTGCCACTTTGTGTGGATCTGGATGGCACCCTCATCCAAACCGACTCACTCTGGGAGTCTTGCCTTCGTTTAATTAGCCAGAAACCTTTTATGCTTTTGTTATTACCTTTCTGGTTACTCCTCGGCAAAGCCGGCTTCAAACAAAAAGTCAGCGAATATGCCGAATTAGCCGCTGATTCACTACCATACAATACGGCGTTATTAAAATACCTGACCCAGCAACGACTCCACAACCGTCACCTTGTTTTAGTCACCGCCGCTAACAAAAAAATTGCAGAATCCATAGCGGAGCACCTCAATATTTTCGATGAGATCCTTGCCAGTGATGAATCTCATAATTTATCAGGAAAAAACAAAGCTAAGGTGTTAACAGACAAGTTTGGTGAGAAAGGATTTGTGTATGCCGGTAATGCGACGATTGATTTAGGCGTCTGGCAACATGCGGCTGCGGCTATTGTGGTAAATGCATCTCAAACAGTATTAACTAAAGCTAAGCAGATCTGTCCGGTCGAAGAAATTTTTACGGCGTCGCAATCACTATCATTAAAACTCATTTTAAGAGCGATACGTATTCACCAATGGGCAAAAAACATTCTGATTTTTACTGCGCTTATTCTTTCTCACAGTTGGTTTAATACTGAAGCACTCACTTCGATCATCTTTGCCTTTTTCTCATTTAGCTTTGCGGCTTCGTCAATTTATATCATCAATGACCTTATTGATCTTGAAGCTGACAGGAAGCATGCCACTAAGAAAAATCGCCCTCTTGCAGCAGGTCATTTATCAATACCACTGGCATTAATGATTGTCCCTGTTTTATTGTTGCTGTCTTTTGGATTAGCCAGTCAAATAAATGAAAATTTTATTTCTATTCTGATCATTTACCTCGTTCTGACTATCACTTATTCATTGATACTCAAACCCATTGCATTACTCGATGTGATTACTTTAACCAGTTTGTACACTATTCGAATTATTGCGGGCGCTATTGCTATTGCTGTTCCTCTATCATACTGGCTACTGGCATTTTCTATGTTTATATTTTTATCACTCGCGCTCATCAAACGTTTTTCAGAATTAAAGAACTTGTCGCAGCTCGGAGAAACATCCGCCGCTTCGCGTGGCTATCATGTCAATGACTTACCCGCGGTGAGTTTGTTCGGTATCAGTAGCGGCTATATATCTACCCTTATTCTTGTATTATATACACATGATTTACAGGCGAGCACTTTATATACTCAGCCCGATTGGCTGTGGTTTGTTGCTATTGCCGTTCTCTACTGGATAAGTCGTATGTGGTTACTTGCCTTTCGTGGACAAATGAACGAAGACCCGGTGTTGTTTGCAATACACGACCGAACCAGTTATTTCGTCACTCTTTTTATTGCTATCAGTTTATTTTTAGCGTTGTAATTTTAAATGAAAAATTATCAATCATGGGGATGTTACCCAAAAGTCGATAGTAATAAACAGGAGGTCTATCATGTTTATCCGGATTCATTTTCATTTCCAGAATCAGATAAAACAGATGCCGATGCCCCCTCTTTTTTAGCCTATGCACAGGGACGGAGTTACGGCGATGTATGCATGAATCAAGATGGAATCCTGCTCGACACTCAACACCTTGACCACTTCATCCAATATGATAAGGAAAAAGGTATCTTACGTTGTGAAGCCGGGGTGACCTTTGAAAATATTCTACAGCTTATTATTCCACATAACTGGTTCTTACCGGTTACTCCGGGAACAAAATACATCAGCGTTGGTGGCGCGATTGCAAATGATGTACACGGAAAAAACCATCATAAAGCCGGTACATTTGGTCGCTACGTACAAAAACTTGAACTACTACGCTCTAATGGCGAGCGACTGATTTGTAGCCCCAGCGAAAATACCGAGTTATTTAATGCCACGATTGGCGGACTTGGCTTAACCGGGCTGATTAACTGGGTTGAGTTTTCATTAAAAAAAATACCCGGCAACAAAATCGAACAGGAAACCCTGCGTTTTAATAATCTCAATGAATTTTTTAAATTATCCGATGATTCAGATAAAGACTGGGAATATACCGTTGCCTGGATAGACTGTCTTGCTAACGGTGATGATTTAGGTCGGGGATTGTTTATGCGCGGCAACCATTGTGAGTCAAAGAAAAAGTACAAATTCAAGAGTTCCAAGCTATCGGTTCCATTTAATGTCCCGGGCTTTTTGTTAAACAAATATACGGTTAATGCGTTTAACAATGTATATTTTAAAAGACCCGTTAAACAATACGCTAAAATAAATTTTGATCCGTTTTTCTACCCGCTTGATGCCATAGCGCATTGGAACAGGCTTTACGGTAAAAAAGGCTTTATGCAGTACCAATGTGTTATCCCAAAACAACACCGTGAAACAGCCATACATGAGATGTTATCCATTATATCTGCAAGTGGACAGGGATCATTTCTTAGCGTATTGAAAGAATTTGGCGATATAAAATCGCCAGGCTTACTTTCTTTTCCGCGCCAGGGAACCACCTTAGCATTAGATTTTCCAAATCGCGGTAAGAAAACATTAGAACTATTAGATAACCTGGATGCCATAACTCTAAAATATAATGGTTCAGTCTACCCGGCAAAAGATGCCCGCATGAGTCCACAGGCATTTGCCCAGTATTATCCAAACTGGAATGAATTTGAAAAATATATTGATCCGCACTTTTCATCAGATTTCAAACGTCGGGTAAGCGGAAAATAAGTGAATAGTACTTTGAAGATGAATTCAGGAACAACACCATGTCAAACATTTTAATATTAGGCGCAACCTCAGCGATTGCAAAACAGACTACCCGACTATTTGCAGCTGATGAACATAACCTCTACCTGGTTGCCCGCAACGAAGAAAAATTATCCTCAATAAAGCAAGACATGCTGGTCCGTGGCGCGACAGATGTTCATTATGAATCGCTAGACATCGCTGATGACAAACAGCATGAAGACTTAATTCAACGGGCAACCGAAGCAATGGGCTCGATTGATACGGTTTTAATTGCATACGGAACGTTAGGCGATCAAAAGCAATGTGAAGAAAATTATAAAAATACACTCGATGAGTTACAAACAAATTGCTTAAGTGTTATCTCCTTATTAACCCTGCTAGCAAACCAGTTAGAACAACAAAAATCCGGCACTATCGCTGTCATCTCATCCCCTTCCGGAGACCGTGGTCGACAAAGTAATTACATCTATGGCACTGCAAAAGGTGCGTTAACGATTTTTCTGCAGGGATTACGTAATCGTTTGGCTAAATCTAAAGTTCATGTAGTAACGATTAAACCCGGTTTTGTCGATACCCCGATGACCAGGGACTTTAAAAAAGGCCTTTTATGGGTGGGCCCGGAAGTTATTAGTGAAGGTATATACAAAGCAATTAAAAAGAAGAAAGAAACCGTTTACCTGCCATTTTTCTGGCGCTATATCATGCTAATTATTAAATTGATCCCTGAAAAATTATTTAAACATTTATCACTATGAATTCACCTGTCCAAATATCTAAAAGCAGTAAAATCATTATTCCCGGAGCTGCAGGCCTGGTAGGTCAAAACTTAATCGTCTTTTTGTTAAAGGCGGGTTATAGCAACCTGGTGGCTATTGATAAGCATAAACATAACACCCAAATGCTGGCCGAGCTGCATCCCGGCATCACCGTAATTGAAGCAGACCTGGCTGAAGACGGTGACTGGCAAGCAAGCCTTGAAGGCTCTGACATGATTATTATGTTACAGGCTCAAATAGGTGGCTTAACCATAGAACCCTTTATTCGCAACAACGTAACCTCAACAGAAAAAGTGTTGCATGCAGCTAAAAAATACCAGACACCCTATATCGTACATATTAGCTCTTCTGTTTTAGAATCTGAAGCAGATGATTTTTATACCAAGACTAAAGAAGAACAGGAAAATTTAATTATTAACAGCGGCATAGCATACTGTATTTTACGGCCAACACTGATGTTTGGCTGGTTTGATCGCAAACATCTTGGTTGGTTATCCCGCTTTATGGCAAAAATACCTGTCTTCCCTATTCCTTCACATGGTCGCTTTATGCGGCAACCACTTTATGTCGGTGACTTTTGTAATATGATTATCAGTGCCATGCATAAGCAACCGAAAAATGAAGTATATAATATTACTGGCCGTGAAAAGATAGATTATGTTGATATTATACAAGGCATAAAGAAAACATTAGGACTGCGAACCTGGATTGTACATATACCGTATTGGTTATTCTGGTCACTATTAAAAATATACGCCATTTTTGACCGCGACCCACCTTTTACAACATCACAACTCCAGGCGCTGGTTATTAAAGAAGAGTTTGAACTCATACCCTGGTGGAATATATTTGATATAGAACCCACTTCATTCGAAGAAGCATTAAAAGAAACTTACCTTGATGAAACATATAGTAAATATGTTTTAAAATTTTAGGAACGAGTCATGACAAAAATCGCTGTAATTGGTGCGGGTCCTATGGGACTTGCAGCAGCCTATGAACTTTCTAAACAAGGCAAGCAGGTTGATCTGTATGAATTTGATGATCGTATAGGTGGTATGTCTGCCCATTTTGATTTCAATGGAATGAATATTGAACGTTATTATCATTTTGTCTGTGGCAAAGATCACGCACTGTTTGAATTAATGGACGAACTTAATATTCGTGACAAGTTGCATTGGGTTGATACTAAAATGGGCTACTTCTATAACGGCCAGCTACATAAATGGGGCGATCCCTTTTCATTACTCAAATTTCCTCATCTCGATTTAATTTCGAAACTGCGTTACGGCGCCCACATGTTCCTTTCATCTAAACGAAAAAAAGAACAATGGAAGGATCTGGATTCTATCGATGCCGTTAACTGGTTAAAAAAAGGCGGCGGACATAAGTCATATAAAATTTTATGGGAACGCCTTTTTAAATTAAAATTTCATCACTATACCGATAACCTTTCTGCCGCCTGGATATGGGCACGCATCCGTCGCATGGGGGAATCTCGTCGCAGCATATTTCAGGAACAACTCGGTTATATTGAAGATGGCTCAGAAACCCTGTTAAACCGGCTACAACAAGAAATTGAAAACCGTGGCGGTCGTGTATTACTTAATACCCCGGTTAGCCAGGTTATCACTAATGATGAGACTGTGTCAGGAATAAAAGTGGCGGATAGTGAAATAGCCTATGACAAAGTTATTAGTACTATCCCGTTACAATATGTACCGAAATTGATTCCACAACTCCCTTCGGAACATCTCACTCAGTATAACCAGGTACAAAATATTGGCGTGGTCTGTTTATTGTTCAAGCTTAAAAAAGCCGTCACTACAAATTTCTGGCTTAACATCAGTGATGAAAACTTTGAAATTCCCGGCGTGATTGAAATGAGTAACTTACGTCCGCTATCTGCACATACTGTTTACGTGCCCTATTATATGCCGCAGTCACTTGATAAGTTTAAATGGTCAGATCAGCAGTTTATTGATGAGGCTCAAAACTATCTTAAAAAGCTTAACCCGGCACTGACCGATTCAGATTTTATTGATACTAATGTTTCACGCTATGCCTTTGCTCAACCTATATGCCAGCCTGATTTCGCACACCACTTACCTCCGATGCGCTCTGAGATTAAAGGTTTATTTATCGCGGATACCTCGTATTATTATCCTGAAGATCGCTCAATTTCCGAAAGTATACATCTTGGTAAACAACTTGCTGAGATGTCTAGTCTATGAGCAAATCAGCCCACAGTGAATTTATTCAATTCCTGTTAGTCGGTGGTTTTGCTGCTCTCGTCAATTTTCTTAGCCGGATAGAGTTCAGTGATTTTGTTTCATATCGTGTAGCAGTTATTCTTGCTTACCTGGTAGGTATGTTAACTGCCTTTTTATTATCAAAGCATTATGTCTTTGAGAAAAGTGGTCGTCCATTTAAAGATGAACTACGCGATTTTACCATCGTTAATATCTTTGCGGTTATCCAGGTATGGTTAATCAGTGTTGGATTAGCGGAGTATTTCTTCCCTTATATCTCTTTTTCTTTTTACCCTGAAGAAGTGGCGCATTTAATTGGCCTGGGCATACCTGCCGTGACCAGTTATTTTGGACACAAGCATTTTTCATTTAGAAAAATATGAGCGATTAAACACCTTATTATTAGAAGACACACCTACTTGTTTTTAAAGCCGTACTTATATTTAAACTCACATTGCCCAACGGGGAGCCAATCAGGTATAGCGTAAAAATCACGGTTTATTTCTTTTAATACTTCTTCTCGATATAGCGTGTAATTAAATTTATCGCCAATTAAAAGTTCAAAGCTTGCGCCTTTTATTACAAATGTTTTACGTTCACTGGACGAAAAATAGCGACTATATTTATCAAGATTAATCGGAGTACGCTTAAATATCAGAATATTTTTGCCATCGAGTTTTTTATAATCAACCAATCGCTCATCTTCACGCGCATGGAATGATGCTTTATCAAAAACGATAAAATGTCTTCTGGAGTAATACGACGCAACTGATGACATACCGTAACTAATTGTGGCAAAGGTATAATTTTTTTCATATGGTGTTAGCTCAGCTAATACTTGCTCTGAATATTTACCAAACACTAAATTTTGCATGGCTTCTTTCTTATTGGCGAATGTTTCAATAGGCAGGGTCAAGATAGCGATGATCGCAGCCAGGTGGACTGCACCAAAAAGCCACATAAAATGAAATGTCCAGCGCCACTGTTTTATATTTAAAACTCCGGCCAAGGCAATAAAGGCAAATGGGTAAAAACTAAACAGCCAATGTAAGCCTACTTCTTTTCTTGCAAGCAAGAGAAAGAAAAGAAATAGTGGTATAGCCACAAGCCATAGATATGTTTTTGCAAACATATCCGTTGTTTGGTTTTTTAGTGATTTTCTATTTTTAAAAAGGAAGTACAGTAATAGCGGTGAATAGAGGTAAATTAATGTTCCAATGTACTTAAATAAACTATTGATGGGTTCATCTGTGCTTGCAGTTCGGTTAAACAAGTTAAATAAAATATTATTCCAGCAATGGTTGTAATTCCAAACAAGGTTTACAAAAACAAACGGGGTAACCATTAATAAAATGAGGCCGAGTCCGATTAAGTCTCTTTTATTTCGATGAAATAAAACAATATATATCCCGTATGCAACACCTAAAAATACAGCAAAATACTTAGAAAAGAAGGCTAAGCCTAAGAACAATCCTGCCGCGATAAAACTTTGATATGATTTTGTTTCATATAAGGCATTATAAAAAAACCATGCAGAAACAAAGCTGAAAAATATCAATGGTGTATCAGTTGTAATTAATACATTAATTAAGTTTACCGGGGCAACCAGGAAAACCAGTGCCACCCATGCAGCTGTTTGTGGTTGGCGAGGTAATAAAAGACGATATATAAAATAAGATAAAGCAACGGGTAATAAAACTGATGGTAATCGTAGCCACCAGCTAGCATCAGAAACTGACAGCAAAAGAGTTAATAACCAGCCTACAACAGGTGTATGATCATAAAAACCATAACTTGGATTCTTACCCCAGACAATAAAGTAGGCTTCATCTCCGGTCATGGGTACCCAGGCCGCGAGTACAATGCGAAGCGTTAATATTGCAAATAAGACTTTATAAAAAAATGACTGGATATTATTATCTACTTGAGAACGCAAAGTCTTAACCCCGGATAGCCTCTTCCATCGTAGCATAGGCTTTATGCCAGTTTTCATCACCAATTTTATTCTCAGCCATTAGCTCAATAACCGCATAGGCCAACTGCCTGTTTTCTGGAGTAAATTCTTTTAATTTACTCAACATATACATATGACCGGTTTTTTCGACATTGAGTGTTGCCAGCAATGCAAATAATAATAACGATTGGCCCGAACGGGGATCATTAACAATTTGCTCTGTTATTTTTTCAAGTACTGAATCCATTTTCATTTACTCATAATAATTAATACCTATTAAGGATAATATGAAGTTATATATCTTCATATTTCATTGAAAATCGCCGCTCCAGTGCATCCCTGCACTCGCGGCATATGTACATCCTGTACATAAAAAAGGCGGGTTATTACCCGCCTTTTTAAAACTACATTTAAGAATAAACTTACTTGTAGAAACCAACCATTGTTTCTAATGATTTAACCTTGATTTTATCTGCATTACCAGCACAACCGAAAGCTTCGAAACGTGCTTTACAAATATCTTTCATTGCCGCAGTAGATTCTTTTAAGAATTTACGTGGATCAAAGTTAGATGGGTTTTCAGCAAGGTGTTTACGAACTGAACCTGTTGATGCCATACGCAAGTCAGTATCGATGTTAACTTTACGAACACCTGACTTGATACCAGCCTGAATTTCTTCTACTGGTACACCGTAAGTTTGACCCATATCACCACCGTAGTTGTTGATGATTTCTAACCAGTCTTGTGGCACTGAAGAAGAACCGTGCATTACAAGGTGAGTGTTAGGTAATTTAGCGTGAATTTCTTCGATACGATCGATACGTAAAATGTCACCCGTTGGTTCTTTAGTGAATTTGTAAGCACCATGTGAAGTACCGATAGCGATAGCTAATGCATCAACGTTAGTTGCTTCTACGAAGTCAGCGGCTTCATCAACACCAGTCAGTAATTGGTCCATATCCAATTTACCTTCTGCGCCGTGACCGTCTTCTTCACCCATTTCGCCAGTTTCTAATGAACCTAAGCAACCGAGTTCACCTTCAACTGACACACCACCAGCGTGCGCCATTTTTACTACTTCTTTAGTTACATCAACGTTGTACTCAAAAGAAGCCGGTGTTTTCATGTCTGCCATTAAAGAACCGTCCATCATAACTGATGAGAAACCAGACTGGATTGAACGTAAGCATACTGCTGGTTCTGATCCGTGATCCTGGTGCATAACAACCGGAATGTGTGGATACATTTCAATTGCCGCAGAAATTAAGTGACGTAAGAATGGTTCGCCCGCGTAAGAACGTGCACCTGCAGAACCTTGCATAATAACAGGACTGTTACATTCATCAGCAGCTTGCATGATTGAATGAACTTGTTCCATGTTGTTTACATTAAATGCTGGCATGCCGTAGCTGTTTTCAGCTGCATGATCCAGTAATTGGCGAAGTGATATAAGGGCCATTGTGATCTCCTTAGGATTTCAGTTTTTAAAAGTTTAGTTTTATATTAATAATTAATGTGTTTTTTCCGGATCAACCGATTGTTCTAAATCACCACCAACACGAACAATAGACATTGTGTTTGTGCCACCGGCATCACCCATGGTTTCACCACGTGTAACAAGTATTAAATCTCCATCACGAACGGAGCCTCGACGTAATAATTCATCAACGGCTTCTTTCATAATGGTTGCGCGATCTTCATCTTCTGCAACTTCAAAACTCACCGGGTAAACACCTCTGAACAAGGTAACTTTACGGCGGGTTTCAACATATTTAGTTAATGCAAAAATTGGTATACCCGAGCTGATACGTGACATCCAACGTGGGGTTGAGCCTGACTCAGTCAAAGCTGCAATTGCTTTTACACCGAGATGATTAGCGGTATACATTGAAGCCATCGCAATAGCTTCATCGATACGATTAAAATGTGAATCAATGCGGTGATCAGATCGTTTAGCGATACGTTCTTTTTCAGCAACCAGACAAATTCTATCCATTGCTTCGATAGCTTTATCCGGATACTTACCGCTCGCTGTTTCAGCTGACAACATAACTGCATCTGTGCCATCTAACACAGCATTGGCAACGTCAAAAACCTCGGCACGGGTAGGAATATGACTGGTAATCATTGATTCCATCATTTGTGTTGCCGTGATAACAATACGGTTCATTTTACGTGCTTTTTGAATCAGCATTTTCTGTACTGGTGGTAATGCAGCATCACCAATTTCAACACCCAAATCACCACGAGCAACCATGATGACATCCGATGCCTCAATAATTTCTTCTACATTATCCAGCGCATCAGCTCGTTCTACTTTAGCAACGATATCAGCATGACCACCCGCCGCTGTCATTAAATTACGCGCATCGTGTAAGTCTTGACCCGTAACCGGAAAAGAGACCGCTAAATAATCGGCTTCCATTTTCGCAGCTGTTTTAATGTCTTCTTTATCTTTTTCAGTTAATGCCGGCGCAGATAAACCGCCACCCATTTTATTTAAGCCTTTACGATCAGACAATTCACCACCGATTGCCACCTTACAGCGAACCTCGGTACCATGAACTTCATCAACCCAAAGACTGATACGTCCGTCATCAAGCAATAAAGTATCTCCACGCGATACATCCTCCGGTAAGGCTTTATAAGCCATGCCGACACGTTCTACCGTACCCGCGTTGGGGTCCATTGCTGTATCTAAAATAAATGAATCGCCATCATTTAGCATTATTTTAGTATCTTTGAATTTTTCAATTCGAATTTTTGGACCTTGAAGATCACACAGCACACCTACCTGGCGGCCATGTGCACGAGCGCGATTACGTAATTTTTCAGCACGCTCTATGTGTTCTTCCGGGTTACCATGCGAGAAATTAATACGGACAACATCAACACCCGCTTCAATAATTCGATCCAACATTTTTGCATCGTTTGTTGCAGGGCCTAATGTGGCTATAATTTTAGTACGTCTCATATTTTTTAAATTTTTCTCGTTTAATTATTTTGCTTGTTCTTCTAACATGGCAACGGCTGGTAATACTTTACCTTCTAAATATTCTAAGAAAGCACCACCCGCTGTAGAGATATAAGACACTTTGTCGAAAATATCATATTTTTGGATTGCAGCAATTGTGTCACCACCGCCCGCTAAACTGAAACCAGCAGAATTCGCAATTGCCATTGAAACAGTCTTAGTACCTTCACCAAACTGATCAAATTCAAATACACCAACAGGACCATTCCAAACAATTGTGCCTGCTTTAGCAATGATGTCTGCTAGTACTTTTGCTGAGTCTGGGCCGATATCAAAGATCATATCATCGTCAGCACACTCATCAGCCGCTTTTAATGTTGCTTCTGCTGTTTCTGCAAATTCTTTTGCGCATACAATGTCAGTTGCAATTGGAATACTCGCACCACGTGCTTCCATTTTTTTGATTAATGCTTTTGCAGTATCAACTAAATCTTCTTCATATAAAGATTTACCTACGTTATAACCTTTCGCTGCTAAAAACGTATTTGCAATACCACCACCAACAACGAGTTGGTCAACTTTTTCTGATAATGCTTCTAATACTGTTAATTTAGTAGACACTTTTGAACCACCAACGATAGCTACCATTGGACGAGCAGGCTCTGCTAATGCTTTAGCAAGGCTGTCTAATTCTTCTGATAATAAGATACCCGCGCAAGCTGTCGGCGCCTGGACACCTACGCCGTGTGTTGAAGCTTGAGCACGGTGAGCTGTACCAAATGCATCCATAACAAATACATCACAAAGTGCAGCGTATTTTTTCGCTAATGCTTCGTCGTCTTTCTTTTCACCGGCATTAAAACGAACGTTTTCTAAAAGAACACAATCGCCAGCAGCAACTTCAAAACCACCATCTAAGTAATCTTTGATTAACTTAACCTCTTTACCAAGCTTTTCTGTCATTACAGTTGCGATAGGTGCCATTGAGTTTTCTTCGTCAACTTTACCTTCTTCAGGACGACCACGGTGAGACATCACCATAACCTTAGCACCTGCTTTCATGCAGTGCTCAACAGTTGGCATTGATGCGGTGATACGCGCATCAGATGTTACAACACCATCTTTAACCGGTACGTTTAAGTCAGCACGAATTAAAACGCGCTTACCAGCAAGATCAAGATCAGTTAATTTAATAAAAGACATTTATTAGAACTCCTAAATTTTTAAAATATTTAACGCAAAGACACTTCTTTAAAATATCCATGCGTTAAATATTTGAATCCATTGTTTAAAAATGGATTCCGGAGAAGCATTACATGCTTTCCGGAATGACATCTTCTTCCAATTAATTAAATATCTAATTGGAAATAAGCGAGAGATTTTGTTCACTGGGTAGGCGCGGTTTGAATTTAAAAGCGGAGCGTACAATAAGGTACGTGAGCATTTTAAATTTAGACCGCAACGCCCCCAGGGGACAAAAGATCCGCTTATTTTAGTTTGCTGCTACGTGCTCTACAAACCGCATCATGTTGCACGTATAACCGTACTCGTTATCGTACCAAGATACTAACTTAACGAATGTGCCATCTAATGCGATACCTGCTTCTGAATCAAAGATTGAAGAGTAACCAACACCACGGAAGTCAGTTGAAACAACTTTCTCATCCGTGTAGCCAAGCGTTTTAGAAATGTCACCAGACTCAGAGTGAGCTTTCATTTCAGCACAAATTTCTTCGTATGAAGCTTCGTTGTTTAACTCAACTGTTAAATCAACAACAGAAACGTCAGAAGTTGGTACGCGGAAAGCCATACCCGTTAACTTGCCATTTAATTCTGGAAGAACAACACCTACTGCTTTAGCAGCACCCGTTGATGATGGGATGATGTTTTCTAAAATACCACGACCACCGCGCCAGTCTTTCATTGAAGGACCATCAACCGTTTTTTGAGTTGCAGTTGCAGCATGAACTGTAGTCATAAGACCACGTTTGATGCCCCACTTGTCATTAATAACTTTAGCCATAGGTGCTAAACAGTTAGTTGTACAAGATGCTGCTGAAACGATTTTTTGACCTGCATATTCAGTGTGGTTAACACCGTATACGAACATAGGCGTACCATCTTTAGAAGGTGCAGATTGAACAACTTTACCAGCACCAGCATCGATGTGTTTTTGACAGCTTTCCTCAGTTAAGAAGAAACCAGTACAATCGATAACGATATCAGCGTTTACATCACCCCATTTAAGGTCTGATGGATCACGCTCTGCAGTTAAACGGATTTCTTTACCGTCAACGATCATTGCGCCTTCTTTGTGAGAAACTTCACCACCAAAACGGCCGTGAACTGAATCGTACTTAAGCATGTATGCTAAGTAATCAGCATCTAATAAATCATTGATACCAACGATTTCGATGTCTTTGAATTCATTGTATACAGCACGGAATACCATGCGACCAATACGGCCAAAACCGTTAATACCGACTTTAATTGTCATTGTTACTTCCCCTTACAAAGTTAAAACTATAAATTTAAAATCTTTTTTTACCGCAGAGACGCAAAGTACGCAGAGAAAACATTTTATTACTTTGCGTTCTTTGCGTCTCTGCGGTGAAAAATCATTACATTACTGATTCAACTGCTTTTACTACGTTTTCAACAGTGAAACCAAATTCTTTAAATAATTCACCCGCTGGTGCTGATTCACCAAATGTTGTCATACCAACAACAACGTCAGCATATTTATACCAGGCATCTGGAATAGCAGCTTCAACAGCAACTGTTGGAATACCTTCACCTAATACAGATGTTTGATATGCAGCATCCTGTGCTTCAAATGCATCAACTGATGGCATTGAAACAACACGGATATTTTTACCCATGGTCTCAGCTGCACCAGTAGCTAATGCAACTTCAGAACCTGTCGCAATAATCACTGCGTCTGGCGTACCGTCACAGTCTTTCAAGATGTAACCACCCTTAGCAATGTCAGCAATTTGTGCATCAGACCGTTCGTTATGTGGTAAACCCTGGCGAGAGAAGATCAATGTTGAAGGACCATCTTTACGCTCTACTGCTTGTTGCCAACATACAGCTGATTCAACTGCATCACATGGGCGCCATACTGCCATATTAGGAATCATACGCAGTGTTGGAATTTGCTCAACCGGTTGATGTGTAGGACCATCTTCACCCAGGCCAATAGAGTCATGAGTAAATACGAAAATACTACGAATTTTCATTAATGCTGCCATACGTAATGCATTACGTGCATACTCTGAAAACATTAAGAAAGTTGAACCGAATGGAATTAAACCGCCGTGTAAAGCGATACCATTCATAATGGCTGACATACCAAACTCACGCACACCGTAACGAACGTAGTTAGATACTTCGTTATTGTCCATTGGTTTGAAACCAGACCATTCTGTTAAGTTTGAACAACCTAAATCGGCAGAACCACCAAATAACTCAGGTAACATTGGTGAGTATGCTTCGATAGAGGCTAATGACGCCTGGCGAGTCGCCGGACTTTTCGCTTCAGCAACAATGCTGGCAATAAAATCAGCCGATTTTTGAGCCCAATCAGCTGGTAAATCACCGGCAACACGACGTTCGTATTCAGCCGCTTCTGCAGGGAATTCAGCTTTATAAGCCGCAAATTTTTCATTCCAGGCTTTTTCTGCTTCAGCGCCTTTTTCTTTTGCATCCCAGCCATGATAAATATCAGCAGGGACTTCAAATGCACCGTGATCCCAACCTAAAGCTGCTTTAGTCAGGTTAATTTCTTCTTCACCTAATGGAGCACCGTGACAAGCGTGTGAACCGGCTTTATTTGGCGAACCAAAACCAATCGTTGTTTTACAGCAAATCATGGTTGGCTTGTCTGTCATAGCTTTCGCCATTTCTAATGCTTTGGCAATCGCTTCAGGATCGTGACCATCTACGTCTGCAATAACGTGCCAACCGTAAGACTCGAAACGCTTAGGTGTATCGTCTGAGAACCAGCCATCAACGTGACCATCGATAGAGATACCGTTGTCATCCCAGAACGCGATTAATTTGCCCAGTCCTAAAGTGCCGGCTAATGAGCAAGCTTCGTGAGAGATACCTTCCATTAAACAGCCATCGCCTAAGAACACGTAAGTGTTGTGGTCTACGATAGTGTGACCTTTTTGGTTAAATTGCTGCGCCATTGCTTTTTCAGCAATCGCCATACCGACACCGTTAGTAATACCCTGGCCTAAAGGACCCGTGGTGGTTTCAACACCTGGTGCATAGCCGTACTCTGGGTGACCCGGTGTTCTCGAGTGTAATTGGCGGAAATTTTTCAAATCGTCGATCGACAGATCGTAACCGGTCAAATGTAATAAAGAATAAATCAGCATAGAACCATGGCCATTCGAAAGAATGAAACGGTCACGATTTGACCAGTCTGGGTTTGCCGGGTTGTGGTTCATGTTGTCGTTCCACAGTACTTCAGCAATATCCGCCATACCCATAGGGGCACCTGGATGACCTGAATTAGCTTTTTGTACTGCATCCATGCTCAAAGCGCGGATAGCATTTGCAAGGTTTTTGCGAGATGACATAGCTCTCTCCATAACGTTTATATTTTAAAATTAAAAATCTTATTTGGCCGCATGTATCTGTTTTAAATACAAAAAATGGCCTAATGATCGCCGCAATTTTTCCGGCAACCACAAAAAATCTGGTTCCAATGTTCGAGATTGACGCTGATATATATACCGCAAAAATCTTTACCCATTTCCGCTCAAACGGCCTCAAGGGCCTGTACACCAAGGTACTCTCCCAATAGCGGAAAATGGAGCCGGCAATTCTCCCATTTTTTACCCCCTGCGGGCAAGCCAAATCCGCTTTCTAATAAGACTTTAGAAAGTACAGATAAGCTTAATTTATGTGGGTTTTACTATGAGCAAGCCTGGAAACAGGCTGGATTAACGACAAACGGCACTGCCATTATTCAATACGATTAACTTTCACTTTTCCATTTAATTGAGCAGCCCATACTAGGAATTTGCTCAGCAGGCCCTTTGCCCGTTTCCGCCACTTCACGCATAGATTCAAATAAATCGCGGCGCACATCGGCTGCGGCGGTCTGCTTACGGCTCTCATCAAAACGGCCACGGTACTGCAATTTAAGATCCGCGTTGTAACCAAAGAAATCAGGGGTACAGACCGCACCATAGGCCTTTGCAACTTGCTGTGACTCGTCTAATAAATACGGAAATGAGAAATCAAATTCAGCGGCTATTTTCTGCATATTTTCAAAGGAGTCTTCTTCATATTCAGAGGGATCGTTCGACATGATAGCTACTGTATTCACACCCAATTCTTTTAATGCCAGGGTATCGCGAACCAATCTTGAGCGAATGGCTTTAACATAGGGACAATGATTACATATAAACATCACCAACAAGCCTTTTTCACCCGCGCAGTCAGCCAGTGACCAGTTCTTACCATCTGTCCCTGGCAGTGAAAAATCCACTGCGGCTTTATCAAATTCGCATACCGGTGTTTCTAAACTAACCATAAGAAGACCCTTTTATTTGTGTATTAAAGTAATTATTTATTTTAAATGATTTAGCCACTATGGAGAAGGTGAACCCAGAGGTTGAGAGACTGGCCGGGGCAACTTTTGACATTGTGATCATAGTCGCTATAATTATGTCTTCAGCGCCGATTTGAATTCAGATTGCGGGCGCTTAAAAAATACGGCTAAAGCGGAGCAGATCCAAACTAAGGATCCGAATTCTAAAAAACCGCTTTAGTCATTGCTAAAGCGGTTTTTTTATGAAGGAAATATAATAATGAGTGAACACCTATTTACATCAGAATCAGTATCAGAAGGTCATCCGGATAAAGTTGCGGATCAAATATCGGATTCAATTTTAGACGCGATTTTCCAGCAGGATCCCTCTGCACGTGTTGCCTGTGAAACCATGGTGAATACCGGTATGGTGGTTTTATCCGGTGAAATCACCACTTCAGCGGTAATCGATTACAACGAAATCGTGCGTAATCGCATCAAGGAAATTGGTTATAACAGCTCTGATATGGGCTTTGATTACAATTCATGTGCCGTACTGACTGCGATGGACAAACAATCAGCAGATATCGCAATGGGAGTTGATGAAGGTGATGATAAAGAACAAGGTGCGGGTGACCAGGGTTTAATGTTTGGTTATGCCAGCCACGAAACCGATGTTCTTATGCCAGCACCAATCACTTACGCACATCGCCTGGTTAAACGCCAGGCAGAAGTACGTAAAAATGGCGCACTGCCATGGTTACGTCCCGATGCAAAAAGCCAGGTCACTTTCCGATATGAAGATAATAAACCTGTTGGTATTGATGCGGTGGTATTATCAACACAGCACTCTGATGACATCAAGACTGAAACATTACGTGAAGCAGTGATGGAAGAAATTATTAAGCCTATTCTTCCAGCAGAATGGTTAGACAAAGACACTAAATACTTCATTAACCCAACAGGCCGATTTGTAGTCGGAGGACCAGTGGGTGACTGTGGCCTGACCGGTCGGAAGATCATCGTAGACACTTACGGTGGTATGGCTCGTCATGGTGGTGGTGCATTCTCTGGTAAAGATCCTTCTAAAGTAGATCGCTCAGCGGCCTATGCTGGACGTTATGTTGCTAAAAATATCGTTGCTGCAGGATTAGCTGATCGCTGTGAAATCCAGGTCTCTTATGCAATTGGTGTTGCTGAACCAACTTCGATCAGTGTCGATACATTCGGTACCGGCAAAATTGATGATGCCCGTATCGTTGAGTTAGTAAATGAACACTTCGATTTACGCGCAGGTGGCCTGGTGAAAATGCTGGACCTGTTACACCCGATTTACGCACCAACTGCCGCTTACGGTCACTTTGGTCGCGAAGATCTGAATGTAAGCTGGGAAAAAACTGATAAAGCGGATGCATTACGCGACTCAGCTGGAATCTAAAAATATTTACCGCAAAGACGCGAAGAACGCAGAAAAAAAACAGAAACTATTGTAAAAACTTTGTGTCCTTTGCGACTCTGCGGTAGATTTATTTTTTTCTATAGCTACAATAAACACCCTACTGTTTTTTCTGAGGGGCGCTGCAGCGGTTCAATCCGTCAGGCTCAGCAAAGACAGATCCAACCTAAAAATTGGATAAAACGGCGCTCATTCTTTTAACTTAAACTAGGAGAATGACGCACATGAATGCCGATTTTACCGATTACAAAATTGCCGATATTTCACTTGCTGAATGGGGCCACAAAGAAATTAAAATTGCTGAAACTGAAATGCCAGGCCTGATGGCTTTGCGTGAAGAGTTTGGCAAAGACCAGCCACTTAAAGGCGCTCGCATCATGGGCAGCCTGCATATGACGATTCAAACTGCGGTACTTATCGAGACCTTAGTAGCATTAGGTGCGGAAGTACGTTGGGTATCGTGTAATATTTTCTCTACCCAGGATCATGCGGCTGCAGCAATAGCCGATCAAAATATTCCAGTTTACGCATGGAAAGGTGAAACCATTGAAGAATACTGGTGGTGTACCGAGCAAGCTTTAAAATGGCCTGATGGTCAGTTCCCTAACATGATCCTTGATGATGGCGGCGATGCAACTTTATTAGTGCATAAAGGTGCTGAGTTTGAAAAAGCAGGCAGTATCCCGGCAACAAAAGATGATGACAATGAAGAATACAAAGCGATTCTTGATGTTCTGCGCCGCACCATTAATACAACTGACGGTTCTACGTTCTGGCAAGACACAGCAAAAAGCGTAAAAGGTGTCACTGAAGAAACCACAACGGGTGTTCATCGTTTATATGAAATGCAGGAAAAAGCTGAACTGATGTTCCCTGCAATGAACGTGAATGACTCAGCAACTAAATCTAAATTTGATAACTTATACGGCTGTCGTGAATCTTTAATCGACAGTATCAAACGTGCAACTGACGTTATGATCGCCGGTAAAATTGCGGTTGTTTTAGGTTACGGTGATGTTGGTAAAGGTTGTGCACAGGCATTTAAAGGTATGGGTGCAACCGTTTGGGTCACTGAAATTGATCCTATCTGTGCCTTGCAAGCCGCAATGGAAGGCTACCGTGTTGTTGAAATGGATGAAGCTTGCAAAACAGGCGACATTTTTGTAACAACGACAGGTAATGAAAAAGTTATTCAACATGATCATATGGCAGCAATGAAAAATGAAGCTATCGTTTGTAACATTGGTCACTTCGATTCTGAAATTGATATCGCATCATTAGAAAAATACGAATGGTCTGAAATCAAACCACAGGTTGATCACGTTATTTTCCCTGATGGGAAACGTATCATTATCCTGGCCAAAGGTCGACTGGTTAACCTTGGTTGCGCAACCGGTCATCCAAGCTTTGTTATGTCAGCCTCGTTTACTAACCAGGTTATGGCACAAATGGAATTTTATGCAAACGCTGATAACTACGAAAACAAGGTTTATATCTTACCTAAGATTCTTGACGAAAAAGTTGCACGTTTACATTTAGATAAAATTGGTGCTCAATTAACGACATTAAGCCAGCAACAAGCTGATTACATTAATGTTCCGGTTGAAGGGCCATACAAACCTGATCATTATCGTTATTAATAAAAATAAACCATTGGGAGCACGGGGTTCACAGGGAATTAAAATTATTTCTGAATCTCGTTTCCCATGGTTAATTTTTACTTAAAATCTTATTTAATAATTTTTATGTAGAAACTTGTTTTCTACAAAATTAATATCCCCGTGTGCCCCGTGCACCCCGTGGTTATTCAGGTATATACATTATGGAAAGCCAAAAAAAATACCAACAGCAATTTAGTTTTGAATTTTTTCCACCTAAAACCGCCGAGGGCGCAGATAAGCTGGTTAAAGTAAGAGACACACTTGCTGCTTTGAAACCAAAGTACTTTTCTGTCACTTTTGGCGCAGGTGGCAGTACACAACAAGGTACTTTTGATACCGTAACATCGATACAAGGTGCCGGTTTTGATGCCGCGCCTCATCTTTCCTGTGTTGGATCGACCAGGGAAAATATCCGTGAAATTCTTAAAAGTTACATGGATAAAGGTATTAGCCGTATCGTAGCTCTACGCGGTGATATGCCTTCAGGTACCCAGGATATCGGTGAATTTCGTTTTGCCAATGAACTGGTTGAATTTATTCGGAGTGAAACCGCTGATCATTTTAATATCGAGGTGGCCGCTTACCCAGAGTTCCATCCACAAGCATCATCAGTTAAAGATGATTTAAATAACTTCAAACGAAAAGTTGAAGCCGGTGCAAATAGTGCTATCACCCAGTACTTCTTTAACCCGGATGCCTATTATCGTTTTGTTGAAGACTGTGAAAAGCTGGATGTCACTCTTTCTATTGTACCCGGTATTATGCCGATAACGAATTACACTCAACTTGCCCGTTTTTCAGATATGTGTGGTGCTGAAATTCCACGCTGGATTCGTAAACGGCTCGAGGGTTATGGTGATGACAAAGACTCGATCAAAGCTTTTGGTGAAGAAGTGATATCTGAAATGTGTCAGCAATTACTTGAAGCAGGTGCACCTGGGCTGCATTTTTATACGATGAATGTAACTGCACCTACCCTTGCGATATGGAAAAATCTGGATCTATAAGATTTAGCTAATCAAGGTAAGAATTATAGTGACTCAATTTTGTCTATAAATCTTTATGGAAAAATGAGTACTCCAATTTTTACCTTGTTATCTAAAAACGAATCAATATTTTCAGAAATCTTATAGTCTTTTTGCCTTCCTTGCTTGTCTCTAACACGCAAGTTAAGTTTAACTAATTCTTTATAAATCGGGTCATCCATTACAGTTGCATCAAGCTGGAAACCACCTTGTGCATTAATGTTACCGATATCCAGTATACTTCCGTCTTTATCCAGCAAAAATACCGATATATTGTTTTTATCAAGTATGGTTTTTACCTGACCATGCACGGTTTCTACTGCTGCATCAGCAGCAAAACCCTGGCTTAAACCAGTGAGAGATAAAAATGCGCTCACAACAAAAATTGTAAGAATGTTTCTCATAACCTAACTCTTATAAATTACAATTACATCACATACAATTATAGCGCATGTTTCAGCCTCTGAGTATGTGAAATCTTGCTATTCCCCATTCTGATTTGGAAAAATTTAGGTTTGTAAGCTTTATTTCGTGATCGCTTTCACTTATAACTAGTGTGAAAAGGATTACTATTTAGCAATAACAAATAAGGGGAAGACCATGGATAAAACGCTCATTCTTAAAATTGTACAGGCAATAACTCTGATCACAGGTCTCGCTTTCACCAGCTTTAACCTGTTCGCTTTCACTGTTGTTAAAAGTGGATATTACTATAAAGATGCCAATCAATACTGGTTAGCTTTAGGTGTATCCTTATTAGCAATTAATTACCTGGTTAAAAACTGGAACAAGCTATAACCATAATTTTTTTTAAAATAAGGTGGATATTCTCCACCTTATTTTGTTTTTAGCGCATAAATTATGTACCCTGTAATTCATGCGTATCCCAAGAATATATATTCCGACACAACTTCAACTCAATGCCCAAATAGAACTTAATCAACGTGCATTTCAACATGCAATAAAAGTATTACGTCTTAAGCAAAATGCTAAAATCATAATCTTCGATGGCAAAGGACATGAGTGCTCAGCTGTGCTGGAACAAGTCAATAAAAAAAATGCTTTCACCCGGGTTGAAGAAATTTTACAAACTGATGTTGAGTCTAATTTAGCTGTTCACCTTGGACTAGGAATTTCAAAAGGTGAAAGAATGGATTATGCTATTCAAAAATCCGTAGAACTTGGGGTGAAAGAAATCACACCTTTATTTACCGAGCACTGTGTAGTCAACCTCGATGAAAAACGAATTCAAAAACGGCTACAGCATTGGCAAGGCGTTATCATTAGTGCCTGTGAACAGAGTGGGCGATCTTATCTCCCTATATTAAACCAGCCCAGCTCACTTAAACACTGGTCGGAGATGACTCACTCACTTTGCCTGGTTCTGGATCCTTTGGCCAGCAATCACTTAAAGAGTGTAACGCTAGAAAATAAATCAATCCGTTTAGTGGTAGGACCGGAAGGAGGATTAAGCTCAGCCGAGATTTCAGAATTAAACTTAAAAGATAATTTTCACCCGGTTAAATTCGGGCCAAGAATTTTAAGAACAGAAACAGCAGCCGTCTCTGTGATCACGGCTATCCAGGTACTTTGGGGCGACTTACTCTGACTATTAAGTGCTTATAGTAAATTTAACTTAATCAAGCGTTGTTCAATTTCATCAATGTTTGGAATTAAAGCCTCAACACCACCAACCTGAACAAAAGCACCCAC